>NZ_MBPN01000044.1 GCF_001695625.1 Pseudomonas defluvii | reverse complement strand
TGCGAGGCATCCATGCCTCGCACCCCACTACGCGATGGCTCCACTCAGCCTCCTGAAGGGACGCCTTGCAGCGCCTGACATTCCGCGCACTAACCAGCAAAGCACTCGCAGATGCTCGCTGCTTCGCTTGTCCGCGAAGGCTTCACGTAGCGCAGGGCCGGTTGTCGGGATAAGGGAGGAACTCGCCGCTTATCCGTGAAGGTAAACGGCGGTTTATCTTGGCCTTGATGCAGCTGATTGGGTGCTTAGCCGCGGTGCAGCTTACTCATCAGCTCTGCCTCGGCCTGGGTCAGGCCGCAGGACTGGGTCAGTTCGTCGACGCTGGCACCCATGCCGACCAAGCGCTCGGCCTGGGCAAACGACAGGCTGTTGGGGTCACGCTGCTCCAACTGCATCAGCTTGTCAGGCAACGGTGCCACGACCGCACGCAACTCATGCAGGGCTTCGCCCATTCGCACGGTGCCATTCTGGTAATCGTCCAGGCGCTTGGCCAGGTCCTTGATGCGCTGATCGCGCAGCGCATCACCCTGGGCCTGTTGCGAGGCCAGCTCACGCTGGCGCTTGCTATACCCCAGAAACAGCCACAGGCTCACCGCCCAGAGCAGCGCCAGAAAAATGACTGCAACCTCGAAAATCAAATCAGATGTTCTCCAGCTCTGACCACTCTTCCTCGGTCATCATCTTGTCCAACTCAACCAGAATCAGCAGCTCGCCGTTCTTGTTGCATACGCCTTGAATGAACTTGGCCGATTCCTCGTTGCCCACATTCGGCGCGGTTTCAACTTCCGATTGGCGCAGGTAAACCACTTCGGCAACGCTGTCGACCAGAATACCAACGACTTGCTTGTCCGCTTCGATGATGACGATACGGGTGTTGTCGCTGACATCGGTCGGTGCCAGGCCAAAGCGCTGACGCGTATCGATCACGGTGACGACGTTACCGCGCAGGTTGATGATGCCCAGCACGTAGCTCGGCGCACCCGGCACAGGCGCAATCTCGGTGTAGCGAAGCACTTCCTGCACTTGCATCACATTGATGCCGTAGGACTCGTTGTCCAGGCGGAAGGTCACCCACTGCAGAATCGGATCTTCGGAACCTTGTGCAGATGTCTTTTTCATTCCCCTAACCCTCAAAATCCGCCGTTGGCGGTGTGCTCAGTGTGACCGCACGCGGTGCGGCCATCATTTATGGTTGTTTGTGCATCTGCTTGACCGCGCCGCTGGCAATCAGCTCAGCCAGTTCGGCGACATCCAGCAACGCGCACATATGCTCAATCACGGTACCGGCCAGCCATGGCCGCTGGCCACGTTGGCTACGCCATTTGATTTCGCCGGGGTCCAGGCGCAGCGAGCGGCTGACCTGATGCACCGCCAGCCCCCACTCGTAGCCTTGCACCGAAATCACATACTGCAGCCCCTGACGGAAATCATCGCGGTAGCGGTCCGGCATGACCCAACGGGCAGTGTCCAGCACTTTCAGGTTGCCGGCCTGGCTCGGCAGAATGCCAAGAAACCAGTCAGGTTGGCCGAACAACGGTGTCAGTTCCTGACCCGCCAGCGAGTAGATCGAGCCCAGGCAGACCAGCGGAACGGCCAGCGTCAGCCCGGCGACATCGAACAACAGGCACTCAAACGGTTCGGCAGCCCAGGCTGGGCGACCGTCTGTGCTAGCCGGAGGCACTGGCGGATTGAGCGCAGGCGGCAGATGAACCTCAACCAAGGGTTCAACCGGCACTGGCGCCTCAACCACCGGAGCCGCTGGGGCTACTGCGACCTCCAGCGGTGGCGCGATAACAGGCATTGCCAGCCGGCTCGGCTCGGCAAAGACCGTTGTGGTGACTTCTACCGATACAGACGGCTGGCGCTTGGCATCACGCACCTGCTCTTCAAGCACGGCAGCCTGAAATTCGTCCAGTTCCGCTGGCACTTCGACAGGCGGGCGAAGCGTTTCAACACGCGGCGGCTCCAACTCTTCGGTCGCTTCCTGCAACAAGCCATCCAGGTAGGATTGCAGGGCCATTTGTGGCCGGGTGGCGATCAGCGCGGGGCGAGTCATCAAGCCACCTGCGCTGCGGCGTTGTGGGTAAGCAACTGCTTGAGCAGCGCCCTGTAAGCGGTTACGCCACGGCTTTTGCCATCGAATTGCGAAGGCGTCAAACCGGCCCGGCTGGCATCACGCAGGCGCGTATCAACCGGGATGTAGCCCTGCCAGATATGTTCCGGGTAACTGTCACGCAGCACCCGCAGCGTGCCCATGGAAGCCTGGGTACGCCGATCGAACAACGTCGGCACGATATGGAACGGCAACGCCTGCTTGCGTGAGCGGTTCACCATCGCAAGCGTGCTGACCATGCGCTCCAGGCCTTTGACCGCCAGGTATTCGGTTTGCACTGGAATCACCAGTTGCTGGCTGGCAGCCAGGGCGTTGACCATCAACACGCCGAGTAACGGTGGGCTGTCGATGATGGCGTAGTCGAAATCCTGCCACAGCTGCGCCAGACTCTTGGCGATCACCAGGCCCAGGCCGCTTTGCCCGGGAGACTGACGCTCCAGGGTGGCGAGGGCGGTACTCGATGGCAACAACGAGATATTGTCGTGACTGGTCGGCAGCAGCAGCTGCCCCGGCAAGCCTTCGGGGACAGTGCCCTTGTGCAGGAACAAGTCGAAGCTGCTGTGCTCCAGGGTATCGGGATTGTGCCCGAAGTAGCTGGTCATGGACCCATGAGGGTCGAGGTCAACCACGACCACGCGCTTGCCCGCATCAGCCAGCAAACCGGCCAAGGCGATGGACGTGGTGGTCTTGCCGACGCCACCTTTTTGATTGGCTACTGCCCAGACTCTCATTGCGCTGCTTCCTCCCGCTACGGCAACCTGCCCTACCGGGATCGGTTATAAGGTCGGTGACGGGGAATTGACGGGGCTGGCCCCGACCGTCGGTGATACCACTCGCGGTGCAGTTTGTGTGCCAGCTCGCTTCATTGCTGCATCTGGCGTGGCATTGGCACTGCCCGTACCGGTCAGGCTGCGGCGCACCTCCAGGTTACGCGAGATCACCAGCACCACCCGACGATTGCGCGCACGCCCTTCTGCCGTGGTATTGCTGGCAATCGGCTGGAACTCGCCATAGCCCACCGACGCCATGCGTGCGGGGTTAACGCCTTCCATCGCCAACAGGCGCACAATGCTGGCCGCACGCGCCGACGACAGCTCCCAGTTGGTCGGGTACTGCGCCGTGCGAATCGGCAAATCGTCGGTGAACCCTTCGACATGCACCGGGTTGGCGAAAGGCTTCAGGATCCGCGCCACTTTTTCGATGATATTGAAGGCCGCGTCGCTGGGCATGGCGTCGCCACTGCCAAACAGCAGCGAAGAGTTCAACTCGATCTCCACCCACAACTCGTTGCCGCGCACCGTCATCTGATCGGATTTGATCAAATCACCGAAGGCGTCCCGAACATCGTTGGTGATGGTCTTGAGTGGATCGCTGTTGGTTTGAGCAAGCCCGGCATCGACCTGTTCGCTATCGCGGATCAGCGGTTCGGCTGGTTTGACGCTGAGCGGCTGCTCATCGCCAATCGGAATCGGCCGCATGCTCCGTTCGGGGTCATTGAAAACCCCGAGCAGGGCCTGGGAAATTATTTTGTACTTGCCCTCGTTGATCGAGGAGATCGAGTACATGACCACGAAGAAGGCGAACAACAAGGTAATGAAGTCGGCGTACGACACCAGCCAGCGTTCGTGGTTCTCATGTTCCTCGGGGGCGCGACGACGAGCCATGTATTACTCCATGAAGCCCTGAAGCTTCAACTCGATCGAACGCGGGTTTTCACCTTCTGCAATCGACAACAGGCCTTCCAGGAGCATTTCCCGGTAACGCGACTGACGCAGGGCCAGCGCCTTGAGCTTGTTGGCGACCGGCAGCAGGATCAGGTTGGCACTGGCAACACCATAGATCGTCGCCACGAACGCAACGGCAATGCCATTGCCCAGCTGGGACGGGTCGGCCAGATTGCCCATCACATGGATCAAACCCATTACCGCACCGATGATGCCGATGGTTGGCGCATAGCCGCCCATGCTCTCGAACACTTTTGCAGCCTGGATATCGCGGCTTTCCTGGGTGTAGAAATCCACCTCGAGAATGCTGCGAATCGCTTCCGGCTCCGCACCATCGACCAGCAGTTGCAAGCCCTTGCGCGCATAGGGATCGGGCTCGGCGTCCGCCACCCCTTCCAGGCCCAGCAGGCCCTCTTTGCGCGCCGTCAGGCTCCAGTTGACTACCCGATCAATACCACCGGCCAGGTCAACCCGTGGCGGGAACAGGATCCAGATGACAATCTGCATCGCGCGCTTGAAAGCGCTCATCGGCGACTGCAGCAACGAAGCCGCCAACGTGCCGCCGAGCACGATCAGCGCCGCAGGGCCGTTGATCAAGGCAGACAGGTGGCCGCCTTCCAGGTAGTTGCCACCAATGATGGCAACAAAGGCCAGGATGATCCCGATGAGGCTCAAGACATCCATTAGACGCACGCCTCGACCAGATGCCGACCGATGTCATCCAGGCCGTACACCGCGTCCGCCAGATTGGCCTTGACGATCGCCATGGGCATGCCATAGATCACGCAGCTGGCTTCATCCTGAGCCCAGACCTGGCTGCCGCCCTGCTTGAGCAGGCGAGCACCTTCGCGGCCATCAGCGCCCATGCCGGTCAACACCACGGCCAATACCTTGTCGCCGTAGGACTTCGCGGCAGAACCAAAGGTGATGTCCACGCACGGTTTGTAGTTCAGACGCTCGTCGCCCGGGAGGATTTTCACCGTACCCCGCGCATCAACCATCATCTGCTTGCCACCAGGGGCCAGCAGCGCCAGGCCTGGACGCAACACGTCACCGTCCTCGGCTTCCTTGACACTGATCTTGCAGAGCTTGTCCAGGCGTTCGGCAAACGCCTTGGTGAACGCCGCCGGCATGTGCTGGATCAATACGATCGGCGCCGGGAAGTTTGCCGGCAGCTGGGTCAGTACGCGCTGCAGGGCAACCGGGCCGCCTGTCGACGTGCCGATGGCCAACAGCTTGTAGGACTTGCGTTTGGGTGCAGGCGAGCTGGGTGCGGCCGCACGTGCTGGCGCGCTAGCAGGCGCTGGGCGCGAGAGGCCTGGCGACGCCATGCTGCTGACACTGTGCTGGGCGCTGGGCGCTGGAGCCGGTGCTGGCGTGGCGAAACTGCTGAAGCGGCGGTTACTGCGGGAAATGGTATGAACCTTTTCGCACAGCAGTTGCTTGACCTTTTCCGGGTTGCGCGAGATGTCCTCGAAGTTCTTCGGCAGGTAATCCACCGCACCGGCATCCAGTGCATCAAGGGTAACGCGAGCACCTTCATGGGTCAGCGAGGAGAACATCAACACCGGCGTCGGGCAACGCTGCATGATGTGCCGAACGGCAGTGATGCCATCCATCATGGGCATTTCATAGTCCATGGTGATGACATCAGGCTTGAGCGACAGTGCTTGGTCGATCGCTTCCTTGCCGTTGGTCGCGGTGCCCACGACCTGGATAGTCGGGTCCGCTGAAAGAATTTCCGAGACACGGCGGCGGAAGAAACCGGAATCATCCACCACCAGGACCTTGACTGCCATAAACACTCCATTACGGGGCGCGGTCGAAAGACCGCGCCACCGGGATCAAATACGCCGGGCAGCGTAACGCTTGAGCATGCTCGGAACGTCGAGGATCAGCGCAATGCGCCCGTCACCGGTAATGGTGGCGCCCGACATCCCAGGGGTGCCTTGCAGCATCTTGCCCAGCGGCTTGATGACCACCTCTTCCTGGCCGACCAGTTGATCGACGACGAAGCCGATCCGCTGAGTGCCCACCGAGAGGATCACCACATGGCCTTCGTGCTGCTCTTCATGAGCGGCAGAGCTGACCAACCAGCGCTTGAGGTAAAACAGTGGCAACGCCTTGTCGCGTACGATCACCACTTCCTGGCCGTCAACCACGTTGGTACGCGACAGGTCGAGGTGGAAAATTTCGTTGACGTTGACCAGCGGGAACGCGAACGCCTGATTGCCCAGCATGACCATCAGCGTCGGCATGATCGCCAAGGTCAACGGCACCTTGATCACGATCTTCGAACCCTGGCCCTTGGCCGAGTAGATGTTGATCGAGCCGTTGAGCTGGGAGATCTTGGTTTTCACCACATCCATGCCGACACCACGGCCAGACACATCGGAGATCTCGGTCTTGGTGGAAAAGCCCGGGGCGAAGATCAGGTTGTAGCAGTCCGACTCGCTCAGGCGATCGGCTGCATCCTTGTCCATCAGGCCCTTTTCCACCGCCTTGGCGCGCAGCACGTTGGGGTCCATGCCCTTGCCGTCGTCAGAGATCGACAAGAGGATGTGATCGCCTTCCTGCTCAGCCGACAGTACGACCTTGCCACCACGCGATTTGCCTGCGGCTTCACGCTCTTCCGGTGTTTCGACACCGTGGTCGACAGCGTTGCGCACCAAGTGAACCAGCGGGTCGGCCAAGGCCTCGACCAGGTTTTTGTCCAGGTCGGTCTCTTCGCCCACCAGCTCCAGGTTGATCTCTTTCTTCAACTGGCGCGCCAGGTCACGAACCAGGCGCGGGAAGCGCCCGAAGACCTTCTTGATCGGCTGCATGCGGGTCTTCATGACCGCGGTCTGCAGGTCAGCGGTGACCACGTCAAGGTTCGACACTGCCTTGGACATGGCCTCATCGCCGCTGTTCAAGCCCAGGCGAACCAGGCGGTTACGCACCAGTACCAGCTCGCCGACCATGTTCATGATCTCATCGAGGCGGGCAGTATCGACGCGCACCGTGGTTTCGGCTTCGCTGGCGGCATGCTTGTCGGCTGACGCCGGAGCGGCCTGACGCGCAGGTGCTGCCGCTGCAGCGGCAGCAGGCTTGGCGACGGGAGCAGGTGCAGGTGCTGCAGCGGGCACGGGCTTGGCCGCAGGTTTGGCCTCAGGCTTGGCTACTGCCGCATCTGCGACCGAGGCCGTTGCTGCTGCGCCCTCGGCAAATTTACCTTTGCCGTGGATCTGATCGAGCAACGCTTCGAACTCGTGCTCGGAAATATGGTCGCCAGACGCTTCGGTAGCAGCGGGCTCGACAGCCGCGGCCGGCAGTGCATCCACAGCAAAGGTACCCTTGCCATGAAGCTGATCCAGCAGCGCTTCAAATTCGTCGTCGGTAATTTCGTTGCTGGCTTCAGTGCCTGCCTCGACAACCGCTGCCGACGCAGGCGCAGCAGGTGTGGGAAGGCTGTCGGCAGCAAACTGGCCTTTGCCGTGCAGTTGGTCGAGCAATGACTCAAATTCGGCATCGGTGATTTCATCACCCGCCGCTGCTGCCGGAGCAGCAGGCGCCTCGGCCTCGGCCTTGACGGCGTTGAGCGAGTCGAGCAGTTGCTCGAACTCCGTATCGGTAATGTCGCCAGAGGCTTGCTCAGCGGGCACCTCGGCAACCGGCTCTGGCTCTGGCTCGGGTGCAGCGGCCTGCTGGGCCGAAGCCGGCTCAGCCAAGCGTGCCAGCGCAGCCAGAAGCTCTGGCGTGGCCGGCGTCACATCGCTGCGCTCGCGGACCTGGCCGAACATGCTGTTGACCGTGTCCAGGGCTTCCAGGACCACGTCCATCAGCTCGGAGTCAACGCGACGCTCACCCTTGCGCAGAATGTCGAACACGTTCTCGGCAATATGGCAGCACTCCACCAGCTCATTGAGCTGGAGGAAGCCGGCGCCCCCTTTTACAGTGTGAAAGCCGCGAAAGATTGCATTGAGCAGATCCGCATCATCAGGCCGGCTTTCCAGCTCGACCAATTGCTCGGACAGTTGCTCAAGAATTTCGCCGGCTTCTACCAGGAAATCCTGGAGGATTTCTTCATCGGCGCCGAAGCTCATTAAACGTGCTCCCTAAAAACCCAGGCTGGACAACAGATCGTCGACATCGTCCTGACCGGACACGACGTCTTCACGCTTATCGGCATGAATCTGCGGACCTTCACCTCGAGTCGGATGTTTTTCTTGATCTTTTTCAGCACGTAGCTGCTGGTGGTCATGTTCAATACCGGCAAAGCGGTCGACCTGACTGGCCATCAATACGAGCTTGAGCAGATTGCTTTCTACTTCGGTAACCAGTTGCGTGACGCGCTTGATCACCTGGCCGGTCAGGTCTTGGTAGTCCTGAGCCAACAGAATGTCATTGAGGTGGCCTGCCACTTCACGGGTGCCGGCCTCGCTGCGCGTCAGAAAACTGTCAACGCGACGCGCCAGCTCGCGAAACTCCGGCGCAGCCACTTCTCGACGCATGAAACGCTGCCAGTCGGCACTCAAGGTACTTGCCTCGGCACTCAATTCTTGAAGCACCGGCGTACTTTGCTCGACCAGGTCCATGGTCCGGTTAGCCGCGCCCTCGGTGAGCTTGACCACATAGGACAAGCGCTCGGTGGCATCGGTGATCTGCGACACTTCCTCAGCCTGCGGCATCTGCGGGTCAATATGAAAACTGACGATCGCACTATGCAACTCGCGGGTGAGCTTGCCGACTTCCTGATACAGGCCGCGATCACGGGTCTGGTTCAGCTGATGGATCAGTTGTACCGCGTCGCCGAATTTACCTCGTTCAAGGCTATCGACAAGCTCGTTGGCATGTTTCTTCAGTGTCGACTCGAAGTCGCCCAACGACGATTGTTTATGCTCCATAAGCGCCCCCGTGGCGTACCTCAGCTATTGACGCGCTCGAAGATCTTCTCGATCTTTTCTTTCAACACCTGAGCCGTGAATGGTTTTACCACGTAACCATTAACGCCAGCCTGAGCCGCCTCAATGATCTGATCACGCTTGGCCTCTGCCGTTACCATCAGCACCGGCAGGTGTTTCAGGCGTTCGTCAGCGCGCACCGTACGCAGCAGGTCGATGCCGGACATGCCAGGCATGTTCCAGTCCGTTACCAGAAAATCGAAGTTACCGCTGTGCAGCATTGGCAGTGCAGTGACGCCGTCGTCCGCTTCCTGGGTATTGGTGAAGCCCAGGTCACGCAACAGGTTCTTGATGATCCGCCGCATCGTCGAAAAATCGTCAACGATGAGGATTTTCATGTTCTTGTCCAATTAGACCTCCAAGCAGTCTTTAACGCGCTCAGCGCTGAACGCGCACTCAATCAAATCCGGCACAACATTTTCACGACTGCATGAAACCCAGCAATCAACGCGCGCGCCATTCTCCCAGCCGCCCACGCAAGCGTGCAGCACACTGGCTGTGCAACTGGCTGACCCGCGACTCACTGACCCCAAGCACCTCGCCGATTTCCTTGAGGTTCAGCTCTTCGTCGTAATACAGCGCCAGCACCAGCCGCTCACGCTCAGGCAAGTTGGCAATCGCATCTGCCAACGCTGCCTGAAAGCGCTCGTCTTCCAGATCGCGCGAAGGCTCGACCTGGGCGCTGGCGCCGTCCTCGTGCAGCCCTTCATGCTCGCCGTCCTGCAACAGGTCGTCGAAGCTGAACAGGCGACTGCCCAAGGTGTCATTCAAAATCCCGTAATAATCATCGAGACTCAATTGAAGTTCGGCAGCAACCTCATGATCTTTAGCGTCACGACCTGTTTTTGCTTCAACAGCGCGAATTGCATCACTGACCATGCGGGTATTGCGATGAACCGAACGCGGCGCCCAATCCCCCTTGCGCACCTCATCCAGCATCGCACCGCGGATGCGAATACCGGCATAGGTCTCAAAACTGGCACCTTTGCTTGAGTCATACTTGTTCGCCACCTCAAGCAAACCGATCATGCCGGCCTGAATCAGGTCTTCAACCTGAACACTGGCGGGCAAACGCGCCAACAGGTGGTAAGCGATGCGCTTGACCAGCGGCGCGTAGCGTTCGACCAACTCATACTGCGCGTCGCGCGAAGCCTTGCTGTACATCCGGAAACCGCTGGCACTCATAGAGCAGGCCCCACACTGGTCGGCTGCACCAGACGCTCGACGAAGAACTCCAGATGGCCGCGTGGGTTGGCTGGCAGCGGCCAGCTATCGACCTTCTGGGCGATGGCCTTGAACGCCAACGCGCACTTGGAACGCGGAAAGGCTTCATAGACCGCTCGCTGCTTCTGCACGGCTTTACGCACGCACTCGTCATACGGCACTGCACCGACGTATTGTAGGGCGACATCGAGGAAGCGATCCGTGACCTTGGTCAACTTAGCGAACAGATTGCGCCCTTCCTGAGGGCTTTGCGCCATGTTCGCCAGCACGCGGAAGCGGTTCATGCCGTAATCACGGTTAAGCAGCTTGATCAACGCATAGGCGTCGGTAATCGAGGTCGGCTCGTCACAGACCACCAGCAACACTTCCTGGGCTGCTCGAACGAAGCTGACCACCGAGTCACCAATACCCGCAGCGGTGTCGATCACCAGCACATCGAGGTTGTCGCCTATATCGCTGAACGCCTGAATCAGGCCGGCATGCTGAGCGGGCGCCAGGTGAACCATGCTTTGCGTACCCGAAGCGGCAGGCACGATGCGCACACCGCCCGGCCCCTGCAGCAGCACGTCGCGCAGCTCGCAGTGCCCTTCGATAACGTCGGCCAGGGTTCGCTTGGGCGTGAGGCCCAGCAACACGTCGACGTTAGCCAGGCCCAGGTCGGCGTCCAACAGCATGACGCGACGGCCGAGCTCGGCCAACGCCAGTGACAAGTTCACTGACACGTTAGTCTTGCCAACGCCACCTTTGCCGCCGGTCACGGCGATCACCTGTACGGGATGCATGCTACCCATGTTTGTTCTTTACCTTGTCTTGCTTAGACCGAGGCCACATGACTGGCTGCACTTTCAAACACCTGAAAAATGCCTGGCAGACCATTGATGTAGATACTTTGCAACGTCTTCACCGACACCTCAGCCAACACGCTTGGGGCCGTGATAGAGATCAGCGAACATATCGGCCATGGCCTCCTCGCTGGGCTCGTCCTGCATTTGCACACTGACCGCGCGGCTGACCAACTGGTGGCGGCGCGGCAAGTGCAAGTCATCCGGAATGCGCGGCCCATCGGTCAGATAGGCCACCGGCAATTCATGACTGATCGCCAGGCTCAACACTTCACCAAGGCTGGCGGTTTCATCAAGTTTAGTCAGGATGCAACCGGCCAGCCCGCAGCGTTTGTAGCTGTGGTAGGCCGCCGTCAGCACCTGTTTCTGGCTGGTCGTCGCCAACACCAGGTAGTTCTTCGCCTGGATACCACGACCGGCCAGCGTCTCCAACTGCATGCGCAGGGCCGGATCACTGGCCTGCAAACCTGCGGTATCGATCAGTACCACGCGCTTGCGCAGCAAGGGCTCCAACGCCTGCCCCAAGGACTGCCCCGGATCGACATGGGTGACCGAAACATTAAGGATACGCCCTAACGTCTTCAGTTGTTCCTGGGCGCCGATGCGGAAACTGTCCATGCTCACCAGGGCCAGGTTCTGCGCGCCGTACTTGAGCACGTAGCGGGCTGCCAACTTCGCCAGCGTAGTGGTCTTGCCCATACCCGCCGGACCGACCATGGCGATCACGCCACCCTCTTCGATCGGATCGACTTCCGGCACGCTGATCATCCGCGCCAGGTGGGCCAGCAACATCCGCCAGGCATGGCGTGGTTCTTCAATTTCGGCGGTCAGGTCAAGCAGCTCGCGCGACAGCGGTCCCGACAAGCCAATACGCTGCAGGCGGCGCCAGAGGCTCGCTTGCTGCGGCTTGCTGCCCTGCAGTTGAGTCCACGCCAGCGAACCCAGCTGCACTTCCAGCAATTCACGCAAACCGGACAGCTCGTTACGCATCGAGTCAAACAGGCGCTGATCTACCGCAGGCGCCGGCGCGACCCGAGGGCGCTCCGGCTCATCGACATGCGGCTCGATCAGCGGCTCCGACGCAGTCAGTGGCAGGCCGGCGAACAACTGACGATTCGCCGTCTCGTCACCCTCGACGCGACTGCTCAATTCGGCTTGGGCAGTGACGATGCGCGACTGAGTCTTGCGCAGCTCGTCCTCAAGCTCGACATTGGGAACACGTGGCGACAAGGCAGACAACTTGTAGTCCAGCGCAGCCGTCAGCTCGACACCGCCAGCAATCCGTCGGTTGCCGATGATGGCGGCCTCAGCCCCCAGCTCATCACGAACCAACTTCATGGCCTGACGCATATCGGCTGCGAAAAAACGCTTAACTTGCATAACCCACTACCTCAGCCGTTGGGGCCTACTGTGGCAACGATGGTGACTTGCTTGTTGTCAGGTATTTCCTGATACGCCAAAACATGCAAATTCGGTACTGCCAGGCGACCAAAACGCGACAACATTGCCCGTATCGGCCCTGCGACCAACAAGATCGCTGGTTGCCCTTGCATTTCTTGACGCTGGGCAGCCTCGATTAACGAACGCTGAAGCTTTTCAGCCATGCTTGGCTCAAGAAGAACGCCCTCTTCTTGACCTTGCCCGGCCCTTTGTAAACTATTGAGCAAAATCTGTTCCAACCTTGGCTCAAGCGTGATGACTGGCAGCTCAGACTCAGTGCCGACAATGCTTTGCACGATGGCGCGACACAATCCGACGCGCACCGCAGCCACCAAAGCGGCGGTATCTTGACTCTTCCCGGCGTTGTTCGCGATGGCTTCGGCAATGCTGCGGATATCGCGCACGGGTACCTGCTCGGACAACAGCGCCTGCAACACCTTGAGCAACCCAGACAGCGACATAATGCCCGGTACCAGCTCCTCGGCCAGTTTCGGCGAGCCCTTGGCCAACACCTGCAGCAACTGCTGAACCTCTTCGTGACCAATCAGCTCATGACAATGCTTGTGCAGGATCTGGTTCAAGTGCGTAGCAACCACGGTGCTGGCATCGACCACGGTGTAACCCAGCGACTGGGCCTGGCTGCGCTGCCCCACGTCGATCCACACAGCCTCCAGGCCGAAGGCCGGGTCCTTGGCGGCAATGCCATTGAGCGTACCAAAGACCTGCCCCGGGTTAATCGCCAGTTCCCGGTCAGGATAAATTTCCGCCTCAGCCAGGATGACCCCCATGAGCGTCAGGCGGTAAACACTTGGCGCAAGATCCAGGTTGTCGCGGATGTGCACCGTCGGCATCAGGAAACCGAGGTCCTGGGAGAGCTTTTTGCGCACGCCCTTGATCCGCGCCAACAGTTGCCCACCCTGATTGCGGTCGACCAACGGAATCAGGCGATAACCCACTTCCAGGCCGATCATGTCAATCGGCGTGACGTCGTCCCAACCCAGCTCTTTGGTTTCCATCGCTCGCTGCGGAGACGGCAGCAGGTCTTGCTGCATCTGGGCCATTTCCTGCGCCTTGAGCTTGGCCAGATTCTGCTTGCGCCACACCATGTAGGCGGCACCACCGGCCAGCGCCGCCAGGCCAATAAAGGCAACGTGCGGCATGCCCGGTACCAGGCCCATGACCAGCATGATCCCGGCCGAAACCGCCAAGGCCTTCGGCGACTCGAACATCTGCCGGTTGATCTGCTTGCCCATGTCCTCGGAACCCGAGGCACGCGTCACCATGATCGCCGCGGCGGTGGACAACAGCAGCGATGGCAACTGCGCCACCAAACCGTCACCAATGGTCAACAAGGCGTACACCTTGCCCGCATCGGCGAAGGTCATGTTGTGCTGGAACATACCGACGGCCATACCGCCGATCAGGTTGATGAACAGAATCAGCAGGCCGGCGATGGCGTCACCGCGCACAAACTTGCTGGCACCGTCCATGGAACCATAGAACTCGGCCTCCTGAGCCACCTCGGAGCGGCGCGCCTTGGCCTGGGCCTGATCGATCAGGCCGGCGTTGAGGTCGGCGTCGATTGCCATTTGCTTGCCCGGCATCGCGTCGAGGGTAAACCGCGCACTCACTTCGGAGATACGCCCTGCACCCTTGGTAACCACGACGAAGTTGATGATCATCAGGATGGCGAAGACCACGATACCGACCACGTAGTTACCGCCGATCACCACCTCACCAAAGGCCTGAATCACCTTACCGGCCGCAGCGTGACCATCATGACCATGGAGCATGACCACCCGCGTCGACGCTACGTTCAACGCCAGCCGTAGCAGCGTCGCCACCAGCAGAATGGTCGGAAAAACAGCAAAATCCAGTGGGCGCAGTGCGTAGACACACACCAGCAGGACCACAATCGACAGGGCAATGTTGAACGTGAAGAACACGTCGAGCAGGAACGGCGGGATCGGCAACATCATCATTGCCAGCAACACCAGCAGCAACAGCGGCACACCCAGGTTTCCTCGGCCAAGGCCGACCAGGTTGCTACGGGCGCTGTTGATTAACTGAGTGCGATCCACCGGTATTCCTCTCAAGCAAACTTTTGACGCCACGAAGGCGCGTGGCGCTGCCTTTGCAAGAAGCCTTCCAACTTTGCATCTGTCGCGCAACAAGCGGCTTTCAGAGGGGCCAGAACGTATGCGGTGCAGTCATCGCAGGCAAGCCGGCTGGCTACAGGACGCCATCACATCAGGGTAGGATCAGGAGTCCCGACGCAAATCCGGCGGAATCGGTACGTCCTTGAGGGGGTCAGGCGCCTTGCCTTTGCCAGCACGGTACTGGCGGACCTGGAAGACATAGGCCAGTACCTGGGCCACCGCCAGGTAGAGGCCCGCCGGTATTTCTTCCTCAAGCTCGGTGGAGTAGTAGATCGAACGCGCCAACGCCGCCGACTCAAGAATCTGGATCTTGTGCTCACCCGCGATTTCACGAATCTTCAGCGCAATGAAGTCAGTGCCCTTGGCCAGCAGCAATGGCGCACCGCCCTTATCAGGGTCGTACTTGAGTGCCACGGCATAGTGCGTCGGGTTGGTGATGACCACATCGGCTTCGGGAATCGCCGCCATCATCCGGCGCTGCGACATCTCGCGCTGGGTCTGTCGAATGCGCTGCTTGACCTCGGGGCGACCTTCACTGTCCTTGTACTCGTCACGCACTTCCTGCTTGGTCATCAACAGCTTCTTGTGTGCCTGCCAAAGCTGCAATGGCGCGTCCACGGCGGCGATCAGCAGCAATCCCGCCGCCATCCACAAGGCACTCCAGCCCACCACCTGAACGCTATGGATGACTGCCTGATCAAGCGGCTCGTGCGCGATGGCAATCAGGTCGTCGCGATCTGAAGACAGCACCACCAAGGCCACCAGCAAGATCACAAAGAACTTGGCCAGCGCCTTGAGCAACTCGGTCAGCGCATGCATGGAGAACATCCGCTTGATCCCGGACATCGGGTTCATTCGGCTGAACTTCGGTGCCAGGCTACTGCCGGCAAACAAAAACCCGCCCAGGGAAATAGGCCCGATGATCGCGGCCAGCAGCAGCACCAGCAACACCGGCTGAGTGGCGAGTATGGCCATCTTGCCCGAGGCCAACAGAAAGATCCCCATGGAGCGCTCGTCGATGAGCACCTCGCGGGACAAGGTGAAATTGATCCGCATCAGCTCCATCAGCGTTTCCGCCAACGCACCGCCGAAGACCAGCAACCCGCCCGCGCCCGCCAGGGTCACGGCAACCGTATTGAGTTCTTTGGAGCGCGCAATCTCGCCCTTTTCACGAGCGTCCTTCTTGCGCTTGTCGGTGGGGTCTTCTGTTTTATCCTGACCGCTCTCGCTCTCAGCCATGCTCAGCGCGCCCTCGCCAGTTCACGCAGCCATTGCAGGGCCTCGGAGGCCAATGACTGGTAATGGGACAGAATGTCGGCCAGACCGACCCAGAAAATCCCGAGCCCCAATACCAGGGTCAAGGGAAAACCGATGGAAAAAATGTTCAACTGCGGCGCGGCGCGGGTCATCACGCCAAAGGCGATGTTGACCACCAGCAGTGCGGTAATCGCCGGCAGTACCAGCAGCAGTGCTGCGCCCAATACCCAGCCCAGGCGCCCGGCCATGTCCCAGAAATGATTGACCAGCAGACCGCTGCCAATCGGCAAGGTGGTGAAACTCTCGGTGAGCACCTCGAAAACCACCAGATGGCCATTCATCGACAGAAACAACAGGGTCACCAGCATCGTCAGGAACTGACTGACCACCGCGACATTGACGCCGTTGGCCGGATCGACCATCGAGGCAAACGCCATCCCCATCTGAATCGCAACAATCTGCCCGGCAATCACGAAGGCCTGGAAGAACAGCTGCAGCGCCATACCGAACAGGGCACCGATGATCACCTGTTCGGCAATCAGCAGCAGCCCACTGAGGCTCAAGGGATTGACCTCAGGCAGAGGCGGCAAGCCAGGCACGATGACCACCGTAATAGCCACCGCGAAATACAGCCGGATGCGGGCTGGCAACAAGGTGGTACCGAATATCGGCATGGTCATCAGTACGGCAGCGACGCGAAACAGCGGCAGGATGAACGACGCCACCCACGTGCTGATCTGCGCATCGGTCAACTCGAGCATGCCGTACTCAACCGATCAGCTGCGGAATACTGCCGTACAGCGACAGGATGTACTCCATGAACGTGCGAACCAACCACGGCCCTACCACGATCAGGGTCACCAGCATCACCAACAGCCGCGGCAAGAAGCTCAGGGTCTGTTCGTTGATCTGGGTGGCCGCCTGAAACATCGCGACCACCAGGCCGACCAGCAGGCTCGGCACTACCAGTACCGCCACCATCATCGTGGTCAGCCACAGCGCATCGCGAAACAGGTCGACAGCGACTTCCGGGGTCATGCGCGATTCTCCTAGACGCCGCCGAAACTGCCGGCCAGGGTACCAATGATAAGCGCCCAGCCGTCCACCAGCACGAAGAGCATGATCTTGAACGGCAACGAGATGATCAACGGCGAGAGCATCATCATACCCATGGCCATCAGTACGCTGGCGACCACCAGGTCAATGATCAGAAACGGAATAAAGATCATGAAGCCGATTTGAAACGCCGTCTTGAGTTCCGATGTCACAAAGGCGGGCACCAGGATCGTCAACGGCGCCTGGTCGGGCGTTGCAATGTCGGTACGCTTGGACAGCCGCATGAACAGATCAAGGTCGCTCTGCCGGGTTTGCGCCAGCATGAAATCCTTCAGCGGCACTTCGGCCTTGGCAATCGCATCCTGCGCGGTAAGCGTCTCGTTCAGGTAAGGCTGTAGCGCATCGCGATTCACCCGGTCGAACACCGGGGCCATGATGAACATGGTCAGGAACAGTGCCATGCCGGTAAGGATCTGGTTCGACGGAGTCTGCTGCAAGCCCAGGGCCTGGCGCAAAATCGAGAAGACGATGATGATCCGGGTAAAACTGGTCATCAGGATGACGAACGCCGGGATGAAACTCAGCGCCGTCATGATCAACAGGATCTGCAGGCTGACGGAGTACTCCTGCTGCCCATTCGCCCCATTGGACAAGGTAATCGCCGGGATCGACAGCGGATCGGCAGCCAAGGCCAACGGCGCCGCCAGCATCAGCAGCAGCGTCAACATCATGCGCAATGCGCCCATTACGTCTTGTCCTTCTGATCCTTGCCCAGCAACTCCATCAGGCGCTGAGCGAATTCCGGTGTAGCCTGTCGCGCACCCGACGGCACTTCGACCGGCTCACGCAACACATGCAACGCTTCGATCGTGCCAGGCGAGTGCCCCAGCAAAATCTGCTCATTGCCTACCTTGACCAGCAGCAGGCGGTCGCGCGGCCCCAAGGCCCGCGTACCGATGATCTCAATGACCTGATCGCCTCGCGGCGCAGCCTGCTGCACCCTGCGCAGCAACCAAGCCAGAAAGAAGATCAACCCCACCACCAACAGCAAGCCCAGCACCAACTGCGCCAACTGCCCACCGACACTTCCCGGCGCAGCCGACGCGGACGCTGTCGCCGCCGGCTGCGCCGCGAGGGCCACGTCGACGCAGAACAGGCCGGCCGCAGCAAGGCCCTTGAGCAGAGTGTTTTTCACTTAGCGCAGCTTCTTGATACGTTCGCTCGGGCTGATCACGTCAGTCAGACGAATACCGAACTTCTCGTTGACCACAACCACTTCACCGTGCGCAATCAGCGTACCGTTAACCAGCACATCCAGCGGCTCCCCGGCCAGGCGATCAAGCTCGATCACCGAACCCTGGTTGAGTTGCAGCAGGTTACGGATGTTGATTTCAGTACTGCCGACTTCCATGGAGATGCTCACCGGAATATCCAGGATCACATCCAGGTTCGGGCCTTCAAGGCTGACCTGTTCATTGCTGCGCGGCGAGGAAGGAAATTCCTCCATCGGCAGGCGGCCCGAAGCAGGCGTGGTGCTACCGCCGGACATCAGGGCATCGATGTCGGCCTGACCGCCCTCGCCAGTTTCACTCAAGGCAGCGGCCCACTCATCGGCCAGCGCCTGATCTTCCATGGAGGTGATATCGTTTTCGTCAGCCATTTTGTCCTCGACGGGCAATCAATTCGGGGGGTAAACCAGCAGCGCCGCTTAGCGACGCTCGATCGGATCGGTTATCTGCAGGGCCAGGGTGCCCTTGTGCGAGCCCAGCTTGGCCTTGAACGACGGCACGCCGTTAGCCCGCAGAATCAGCTCTTCGGGTAATTCGATAGGGATCACGTCACCGGGCTGCATGTGCAGGATGTCGCGCAGGCGCAACTGACGCCGGGCTACCGTCGCGCTCAACGGCACGCTGACGTCCAGTACGTCTTCGCGCAGGGCCTTGACCCAACGCTCATCCTGGTCATCCAGGTCAGACTGGAAGCCGGCATCCAGCATCTCGCGCACCGGCTCGATCATCGAGTACGGCATGGTCACATGCAGGTCGCCACCGCCGCCATCGAGCTCAATGTGGAAGGTCGAGACCACCACCGCCTCACTCGGACCGACAATGTTGGCCATGGCCGGGTTGACCTCCGAGTTGATGTACTCGAAGTTGACCGGCATGATCGCCTGCCAGGCTTCCTTGAGGTCGACGAAGGCCTGATCCAGCACCATGCGCACCACGCGCAGCTCGGTCGGGGTGAATTCACGGCCTTCGATCTTGGCGTGACGGCCGTCACCACCAAAGAAATTGTCCACCAGCTTGAATACCAGCTTGGCATCAAGAATGAACAGTGACGTACCGCGCAACGGCTTGATCTTCACCAGGTTCAAGCTGGTCGGCACGTACAACGAATGCACGTACTCACCGAACTTCATCACCTGAACCCCGCCTACCGCCACGTCGGCGGAGCGACGCAACAGGTTGAACATGCTGATACGGGTATAACGGGCAAAACGCTCGTTGATCATTTCCAGGGTCGGCATGCGTCCGCGGACGATCCGATCCTGGCTGGTCAGGTCATAACTTTTGACGCTACCGGGCTCAGCGGCGCTTTCGGTTTGCACCAGACCATCGTCGACACCGTGTAACAGGGCATCGATTTCATCCTGGGACAGCAGGTCCTGCACGGCCATCTTGGGCTCCTACTGCAATACGAAATTGGTGAACAGCAACTGGTCAACAACCAGTTTGCCAACTTCCTTCTGCGCCACTTCCTGAACACTGGCAGTGGCCTTCTGGCGCAACATTTCCTGACCGACCGGGGTTGCCAGGGTATCGAAGCCCTGGCCCGAGAACAGCATGACCAGGTTGTTGCGGATCACCGGCATGTGCACTTTCAGTGCATCCAGCGCAGCCTGGTCACGGCCCTGCATGGTGATGCTCACCTGCATGAAACGCTGACGACCGTTCTGGTTGAAGTTGACTACGAATGCAGGAGACAGGGGTTCGTAGATCGCTGCCGGCTTGACGTTGGTCGCCTGCGCAGGGCTTGCCTCAGGTTTGCTGTCGGCCTTGTGCAGGAAGAACCAGGTTGCCCCCACGGACAGACCAATCGCCAGGAGCAATGCCAGCACCAACAACAGGATCAGTTTGAGTTTGCCTTTCGAGGCGGGGTCTTTCACTGCGTCGTTCTTCGCCATGCCAATAATCCGTCACTCACACGAGATTTCACTCAGATGGCGAGGGTTCAGCAAGTGTTATGCCAGTTTCCCGGAACAGGTGATGGAATCCATGGCGCACCGGCAAGATCGCCCCTGGAGGGGCGGCGCCTGCAGGGGCTTTACGCGAGGCGCCGCGGCTCACATCAAGCGTAATAATCTACTGCACTGGAACCGATCACCACCTGGCGCTCGACAGCCTTGACGCCAGCATCAGCCTCCGCCTGCTCTGCGGCATCACCCGCCTCACCGCGTCGCCCGGCAACGCCGCTCAGGCGCGGGCCTTCTTGAGCACCCTGCTGCTGGCCGCGCGACTGATCGGAAACATTCACATCCGGTTGCGCCAGGCCTTGCTGGGCAAACAACTCACGCAGACGATGAACCTGCCCTTCCAGCGCATCACGAACCACCACATGACCACTGACGAAGGTGATCTGGGCTGGCTGGTCCGCCGCCAGGTTGACGCGAATATCGAGGCGCCCCAGTTCAGCCGGCTGAAGCTGAATATCCGCCGACTTCAGGTTCTGGCTGGACAGGTACATGACGCGGTTGACCAACCCTTCAGTCCAGCCGCTCTGGTTCATCGCCAGCGGCTGATTAAGGGGCGCGGCCGGAACCGGCACGGCATTCGCGGTCTTGGCGGTTGCCGCCTGGGTCAAGGCGCTCAAGCGCTCGGCAAAGTTATCGACACGCGCGTCGCTGGCAGCCCCCTTGAGATCTTTCAGGCCATCATCCATCAGCGCGCCAAAGGCTTTCTCGCCCGGCTCGCCCTGCTCCGCCTCAGCACCCGGCTTGTCGACGATGGCCGCCAGTGTATTGACGGCAGACTGCCCCTGCGTAGCTTCTGGCTGTGCCTGAGCAGACTTGCCCGTTGGCGCGGCATTCACCGATGTGGTTCCCTGGGCCTGAGCACTCTGCTCCAGCGCCAGGCGCAGCGTTGGCAGATCGGCAAGCGGATCGACATCCGGATCGAAAGGCGGCTCCTGTGGAGCGCTATCGCTGGCGGGCGCCTGCACCTGCGCCTGAAGCTGCGCAGCCTGCACCACTGGCGCCACCGCCTCGGCCTGAGCCTGAATCAATTGCGCCCCTGGCTGGGCATCGGTGACCTGGCCGGCAACCAGGCTCGGATCAAGCAACTGCGGGTCGGCCTGATCGGTTGAATCCTCTGTAGCTACAGCATCTTGCGCCGGCGCCGTGTCGGTAACCTGTGCGTCATCCTGGCCCTGAACCTCTTTTTTACTCGCGTTATCGGCAGGCAAGCTTTTGCCGCTACCGGCAACTTTCTGCTGCCCGTCCACTTTGGAATTGCCACTGCTGGCGGTGTTGGCTGGCGCGAACGGCTTGTCGACGGAAGGCCCGCCCGCGAACTTGTCCTTGGATTGCGAAAGCACTTGGGAGAAGCCTGAAGCCTTGTCGCCAAGCGCCTGCTGCGACTTGTCCGATGACGCACCTGATGCGCGCGATGAATTGGCGACGGAGCCCGATTGCAGCAATGGGTTTGTGGCGACAGGCATGAAAGAGTCTCCGCGGCAGCGTGTCTGATACAGGAATGGAAAAGGCACTGCAAAAGTCACGCCAGGACGCAGCAACACTCCACGCCAGCCACACACATCACCCTATCTGAACCCGTTGACGCTCCGCGCAATACAGCTGACGAACCGCGGCATACTCACGATCAATACGATTGATGAGGTCCTCGATGCCGTAGAGCGGACGTTGCTTGACCCGTTCTTCAAGCTGCTGACACAGCTCGGCCAGCGCCACAGCCCCCATATTGCTGGTACTGCCTTTGAAGCTATGGGCAACCATCCCCAACTCCTCGGCGTTCTTGGCCTCATGGAGCTGGCTGAGGCGCGTCTCGGAGTCCGAGAGAAAAGTCTCGAGCAAGTACAAGTAGCCATCTTCCATGACTTCCTGCAAATCGCTCAGTACCTTGCGATCAATATGATTGTCAGACACTTGCTCACTCCTTGATCAAGCTTGATTATGCCTCAGACACCCAAGCGAACACTACGCACGCACGACGCCCGCCATCAAACCATTGCGCCTGCTGGCTCAAACCACGTATCAAGCTCAGGCCCCGGCCATAAAACCCGTGCCCTCCCTGCGAACAGCCAAGGACGCGCTCGACATCGAAACCCGCACCGCTGTCTTCGACCTCGATGGTCAGCCGCCCGCCCGAGGCGGCCGGCTCTACCTGCAGACGCAAGCGTATGCAGCCTTCCTGCAAGGCCTGTAGACGCCTGTTTCGCTCGCGGTAGTACTCGGTAAACCCACAGGCATCGCGCTTGAGCCTTGAATCAAGCGCCAGCACGCCGTGCTCCAGCGCATTGGAGTACAACTCGCTGAGCACACTGTGCAGTTCGCTACTCTGGGCGCGCAAACCGTGAATTTCCTGCAGCAGGTGCAACAGGAAAGGCAGCGGGTTGAAGCGCTTGAGGCTTTCGGCACGAAATTCGAGATTGAGCGACCAGTCCAACGGGCTGGACTGCCCACTGTCGGTGTACGCGAGCGGCGGCAGCGACAGCGCGTGATGCTCGACCATGCAAAGGTCCATCATGCTGACGTCATCACGTGGATGCCCACCAAAACGTGCCAACGCCATCTGAATATCGTCAAACAACTGCTCCGGCACCCGATTGGCAATGAGCACCTCACGCAAGCGCTCGACACCGAACAACTGCTCATTCTCATCACGGGTATCAACAACCCCATCACTGAGCAGAAACAGGCGATCACCCACCGTCATGGGCAGTACCTGCGTATGCTCATCGAACTGCTCAGGCGGCAGAACACCCAGCGGCAGAAAATGCGACACCAGCGGCAACGGCTCACCGCCACCGACCCGCAGCAGGTAGGCATCAGGCATCCCGCCGTTCCAGACCTCCACCGTACGCCGCTGAAAACTCATATTGAGCAGCACGGCACAGCAGAACATGTCCACCGGCAAGATGCGCTTGAGCTTGGCATTCATCTCACGCAAGGTTTCCGCCAGGCCGTAGCCCTTGGCCGTCATGCCGTAGAACACTTCCGCCAAGGGCATGGCGCCTACGGCGGCAGGCAAGCCATGGCCCGTGAAATCGCCCAGCAGCACATGCATATCCCCAGACGGCGTAAAGGCAGCCAGCATCAAGTCGCCATTGAACAGCGCATAAGGGGATTGCAGGAAACGGATGTTCGGCGAGCCAAGGCAACCGGCATGCGCCACCTTATCGAATACGGCCTTCGCCACCCGCTGCTCATTGAGCAAGTGACGGTGATGATGGGCAAGCTGGTCTCGCTGCTCAAGCACCGTTGCCTGCAAACGACGCGTGCGCTCCATGGCTTTGATTTTGGCCGCCAGAATCACCTGGCTATACGGCTTGGCCAGAAAGTCATCCCCACCCGCCTCCAGGCAACGCACCAGCGCCTGCTCTTCACTCAGCGAGGTCAAGAAAATGATAGGTACCAAGGTTTCGCCGGCCAGAAGCTTGATCCTGCGCGCCGCCTCAAAGCCATCCATGACCGGCATCAACGCATCGAGCAGTACCAGGTGCGGTCGCTGCGCAGCAAACACAGCCACCGCCTGCGCGCCGTCTTCGGCCATCAATACCTGATGCCCTTGCTTGCGAACAATAGTGGCCAGCAGCAACCGATCGGTCGCACTGTCTTCGGCGATCAGCACCGTCAAGATATCCTGGCTCGGCATACTAACGCTCAACTGATGTCGAACAGCTTGTCAAAGTTGGAAATCGCCAGGATCTTGCGCACATCCGAACTGGTATTGACCATGCTGACCCGGGATTCGTCCCCACCCACATGGTCGCGCAACAGCAACAGCATCCCCAGCGCAGAACTGTCGAGGTAGGTCGCCTCCTTGAGGTCGACCACAACAGTGCGCGGAGCGGAGTTCAGGTGCTCGTATGCCTCTCGAAATTCCCTATGCCTGCCGAAGTCAAACCGACCCTTCACGCGAATGGTCAATTTCCCGTCCCGGGAGAGCTCGGATTCCACAGCCATTTTGCGATTCCTTCGATGATGGCAATTGCAGACACAAGAAGGTGTAGCAGCCGCCCCCTACAACGGCAACCCGAACCACGGTCAAAGATCAGTAACGATCATGTCGAGGCAGGCGCTGGGACAATTCGTCGAGCAATTTCTGCTCGCGTTTGTCCTCAACCATCCGCGCTTCGTCAATGTAGCGCTGCACCAACTTGCGCAACCCTTCGACCCGCGCATAGGCCTGCTGCCAGGTGGCGCGGGCATTGTTCAGGTTGCTTTTGTGCCAGGTGAGGCTCTGATGCTGCTGGGCCATGGCCGCATCCAGCTGGCTAAGAAAACGCTGGTAACCCATCAACCAGTTACCCGTGACCCCTTGCCCGCCGCGCTGCAGCCACTGCTGCTGATACTCTTCGCGAAAACGATCGAGCTCGGCAAGCTTGGCCTGCGCCATGTTCACCTGCTGCTGAAACTGACCGAGTCGCTGAGCCGCTTGCCGCTCATTGTTCTCGGCCATTTCCACCACGGGCGCAAGACGCGCCGCTCGACTGGGCTGGGCCATGATCTATCAGCCCGGCGCGACAGGCGCGAACACACTGGCCAACTGCTCGCCGCTCGCAACGAGGCTGACGTTGTCGTTCAACCCCTGGCGCAGGAACTGCACCAACTTCGGTTGCAGCGAAATCGCCAGGTCGGTCTCACGGTCGCCCCCGGCAACGTAGGCGCCGACACTGATCAAGTCGCGGCTTTGCGAAAGGCGTGACCATAGCTGCTTGAACTGCTGGGCCTGCCCCATCTGCTCAGGACTGACCACCTGCGGCATCACGCGACTGATGGAGGCCTCGATATCAATGGCCGGGTAATGCCCTTCTTCAGCCAGCCGCCGGGACAGCACGATGTGGCCATCGAGTACACCCCGCGCCGAATCCGCAATCGGGTCTTGCTGATCGTCACCTTCGGACAACACGGTATAGAACGCAGTAATCGAGCCACCGCCAGCCTCGCCATTACCGGCGCGCTCCACCAACTTGGGCAGTTTTGCAAACACCGAGGGCGGATAACCCTTGGTCGCTGGAGGCTCGCCAATGGCTAGGGCAATTTCCCGCTGCGCCTGGGCAAAACGCGTCAACGAATCCATCAGCAACAGGACATTCTTGCCCTTGTCGCGGAAATACTCGGCGATACGCGTACAGTACATGGCAGCCCGCAAGCGCATCAGCGGTGCATCATCGGCAGGCGAGGCCACGACGACAGAGCGCTTCAGCCCCTCAGTACCCAGGATGTGCTCGATGAATTCCTTGACCTCACGTCCCCGCTCACCAATCAGCCCCACAACGATGATGTCGGCTTCGGTAAAGCGGGTCATCATGCCCAGCAGCACACTCTTGCCCACGCCGGTACCGGCGAATAGCCCGAGACGCTGGCCACGGCCCACCGTGAGCAGGCCATTGATACTGCGAATGCCGACATCCAGAGGCTGGCTGATCGGGTCGCGGTTGAGCGGGTTGATAGTAGGGCCGTCCATCGGCACCCAATCCTCAGCCCGCATGCCGCCCTTACCGTCCAGCGCACGACCGGCCCCATCAAGCACCCGCCCGAGCATGCTCATGCCCATCGGCAGGCGACTGCTTTCAGCCAGCGGCACCACCCGCGCGCCTGGCGCAATACCCGCCACGCTGCCGACCGGCATCAGAAACACCTTGCCGCCGGAAAAACCCATGACCTCAGCCTCAACCTGCACCGGGTGATAGCTGTCGTCATTGATGACCACACACCGGCTGCCGACGGCAGCACGCAGGCCCTCGGCCTCCAGCGTAAGGCCAACCATGCGCAACAAGCGCCCTTCGACGACCGGCTGTGACGGCAAGGCAATTGCCTCGGCATAGGTGCCAAGGCGCTTGCCGAAGCTGGTACGGTCAAGGCGCATCGGGGGTGTCCAACTCGATGGTCAGGTCTGGCGCTGCCGGGTGCAGACTCTGATCGTGCAACTGATCGAACAGTTGCGCCAAGGCCTTCTCGATACGGGTTTCCATGGTCGCGTCAATGCGGCTCTGGGCGGTCTCGATGCGGCAACCACCCGGCAGCAGCGCTTCATCTTCAAGCAGGCGCCAATTTTCTTCGTGGCGCTCGCGCAGCGCCTTGGCCAATTCGAAATCCTGCGGATTGACGTGAATACGAATGTTCTCCGCGCCCATCGGCAGCAGCTTCAGGGCTTCGCGCAATACATGGGTAATTTGACTGGAGTCGGTGCGCAGCTCGCGACCAACGACCTGCCGAGTGATGTGCGCAACCAGGTGCACCAGGGACTTTTCGATCTGGACGTCCTGCTCGGCAATCGGCTCAAGCAAGTTGCTCATCAGTTGTTCAAGGCTGGCCAGCTTCGCGGCCAGGGCCACTTCGGCTTCTTGCCGAACCTTGAGCTGGGTACTGTGAAAACCTTCACGCTCACCGGTAGCGAACCCCTCGTTGTAAGCCTCCTGACGGATACTCTCCAACTCCTCCAGGGTCAGCGGCTGGACCTCCTCCAGCGGCACTTCCTCGATCTCGTCTTCGACGATCTCGGGTTCCGGCTCGGGCTCGGGTTCTGGCTCCGGGTCGAACGAAGGTAAAGCCCAGCGATCGAATGCTTCCAGGTCGCCAGCGCGAATCAGTTCAGTTAAATGCTCGTTGGTCGACATGATTCCACGCGCTCAAAATAAAGCACCGTATCGGCACTGGCGTGCCAGCGATGCAGACACCGCGCACCTACCGGCATCGCATTGATCCCACCGCTGGCGCCGGCCCGAAAAAGGCCGACACCGGCGTGCGGGTCGTTAGATCATTTCCTCGGCGCCTTTGCCGCCAAGCACGATCTCTCCGGCTTCGGCCATGCGTCGGGCAATGGTGAGGATTTCCTTCTGTGCCGCTTCGACATCGCTGACGCGAACCGGTCCCTTGGCCTCAAGGTCGTCACGCAGCAGCTCCGAGGCACGTTTGGACATGTTCTTGAAGACCTTGTCCTTGACCCGCTCATCAGCACCTTTGAGCGAAACCACCAGCACGTCGGAGGACACTTCGCGCAACAGCGCCTGGATACCACGGTCGTCGACGTCGGCAAGGTTGTTGAAGACGAACATGAGGTCTTCGATCTGCTCGGACAGGTCGCCATCCACATCGCGGATCGCGTCCATGAGCTGGCCTTCGACTGAGCTGTCGAGGAAGTTCATGATGTCCGCAGCACGCTTGATACCACCCAGCGTTGTCCGGGCAGCATTGGAGTTGCCCGAGAACTGCTTCTCGAGGATCTGGTTCAGTTCCTTGAGTGCCGCCGGCTGAACCGTATTCAGTGACGATACGCGCAAGATGATGTCCAGGCGCACCTTGTGGTCGAAGTTGCTCAGCACCTCGCCAGCCTGATCCGGGTCAAGGTAGGCCACGACAATGGCTTGAATCTGCGGGTGCTCGTAACGGATCACATCGGCTACCGCACGCGGCTCCATCCACTTCAGGCTGTCCAGGCCACTGGTGTTGCCGCCCAGCAGAATGCGGTCGATCAGGCCGTTGGCCTTGTCTTCGCCCAACGCCTGGGTGAGCATCTTGCGGATGTAGCCGTCGGAGCCGACGCCGAGGCTGGTCTGGTCGCCGACGATCTCGACGAACTCGCTCATCACCTGCTCGACTTGCTCGCGGTGCACGTTGCCCATTTGCGCCATGGCCACACCGACCCGCTGGACCTCTTTGGGGCCCATGTGCCGCAACACTTGCGCTGCGTCAGTCTCACCCAATGACAACAGCAGAATAGCGGCCTTGTCGACACGGGTCAGTTTGGCGGTAACCGCTCTGTTATCACTCATCGGCGTTGATCCACTCTTTCACGACCTGGGCCACACGACCCGGGTCTTCGGCCACCAGGCTCTTGATTGCATTGAGCTGAGCATCATAGCCCTCGCTCGGGCTCGGCAAGAGAATGCTTTGCGGACCGCCAAGGGTTACCCGGTCATTGGCCAGTTCGCCATCCAGACCGATCATACCGCCCAGTTCCATGTCGCTATCGCCAGCGGCTTGCTTGCCATTACCGGTGATGTTGTTGAGCACAGGGCGCAACACACCAAATACCAGCACCAGGATAAAGAGCACGCCGAGCACCTGCTTGACGATGTCCCAGAACCAGGGCTGTGAGTAAAACGGAATATCGGCGACCTCTTCACCACGGTCGGCAGCGAACGGCACGTTGATCACGCTGACGCTGTCACCACGGCTGGCATCAAAGCCCACCGCATCCTGGACCAGTCGGGTGAAGCGCGCCAAATCTTCGGCGCCCCAAGGCGTACGCGTGGCTTCGCCGGTCGCAGGATCGAGCTTGACCTGATCATCGACCACCACGGCTACCGATAGGCGCGTCAGACGCCCCTGCTGCTGACGGGTATGGCTGATGGAGCGGTCCAGCTCAAAGTTCTTGGTCGACTGCTGACGCTTGTCTGCCGGGTAAGGCGCGAGCATCGGCTGACCGGTTGCAGGGTCCATGACCTGCTGGCCGTTGGCATCAAGCAGCGGCTGCCCTGGCTGAATCATGCCAGCGGCTGCCTGTGCCTGGCCGGTCTGCTGTGGCGCAGAAGCCGGGCCGGGCGGCTGGTTGCTCAGCGCCCCAGGCACACCTTGCGGGCCCATGCTGCTGGAGCGCTGTTCGTTGACCGACTGCTCGCTGCGCAGGGCGGGCTGGTCTGGATTGAACTGCTCGGAGGTCGACTCGACAGCACTGAAGTCGACGTCGGTGGACACTTCAGCCTTGTAGCGGTCATTGCCCAGCACCGGGTTCAGGATGTTGTGTACGCGCTGGGTCAGCATGCTTTCCATGCGGCGGCTGTAATCGAACTGCTTGCCGGCCATGGTCAGTTCAGAGTTCTGCACCTGATCGGAGAGCAGGTTGCCCTTCTGGTCAACCACGGTGACCTGAGACTTTTCCAGCTCCGGTACGCTGGTTGCTACCAGGTTGATAATGGCCATCACCTGGCCAGGCTCCAGGCCACGCCCTGGGTACAAATCAACCAGAATCGAGGCACTGGGCTTGCGCTCATCGCGCACGAACACCGAGCTTTTCGGGATGGCCAGATGGACCCGCGCACCCTTGACGTTGCTCAGGCTGGAAATGGTCCGCGCCAACTCACCTTCCAGGCCGCGACGGTAGCGGGTCGCTTCCATGAACTGGCTAGTCCCCAGCCCCTGTTCCTTGTCGAGAATTTCGAAACCGACATTGCCATCGCTCGGCGCTACGCCCGCAGCAGCCAGTTTCATCCGGGCACGGGAAATGTCTTCGGCCTTGACCAGCAATGCGCCCGAATTGGGCTCGACGTTGTACGGAATGTCAGCAGCGGCCAGTGTTTCCATGACCTGCTTGGTGTCCATGCCGGTGAGGCTGCCATACAGCGGACGGTAGTCGGGCTGCTGCGACCAGAGCACCACGGCAAAGCCAATCGCAACGCTCGCGGCAAGGCCGACCAGCAAGCCGACCTGACGCAATACCGGCATCTGCGAAATATTTTCCAGAAACGACAAGCCGAACAGGGGCGGCTTGGGTGCTGGTGGCCTGCTGTTGGCTGGCACGTTATCGACGACTGCTTCGGCCATGACTCAATCTCGCCCTTAAACCGGCATTTGCATGATGTCTTGATAGGCCTGCACCAGCTTGTTGCGCACCTGGGTCAAGGCTTGAAAGGAAACACTGGCTTTCTGCGAAGCGATCATGACGTCGGTGAGGTCGACGCCGCTCTTGCCGACTTCAAACGCGTTGGCCAGTTGCGTAGACGCGTTCTGGGTGTCGCTGACCTTGTTGATCGCCTGGCCGAGCATGTCGGCAAAATTGCTGGAGCCAAGCTCAGACGCTGGCGCAGCAGCCTTGGGCATGGACATCGCGTCCATTTGCATGGCGCGCATGTCCAACATCAATCGATTAAATTCAACACCTTGGCTCATGGACTTCTCTCTCCGACGGCCCGCATTTTTTTGACACTCACGCAGCGGATACGCTGGACTTAGCAACAAGAGTGCCAGCTACGTATGCGAGCCGAATAAAAACTCTAAATAACCGCGACTTTACCCGCCCGAGGCGTACAGGCTGGCCTCGACATCCATCCCCGCATCACGCATTTGCGCAAGCTTGTAACGCAGGGTTCGCGGGCTGATGCCCAATCGCTCGGCGGCCTCTTTGCGGCGACCGCGCTCGGCGCGAAGGGTGTCGATGATCATCTGGAACTCATGCCGACGCAAGTCATCACCCAACCCAGTGGCCTCGGGCGTGCTCAGCGAAGGCGCGCACGACTGCGGCTCGACTGCACTTGGCGTCAGTGCGGGCAAAGCACCGGCAAGGCAAAAATCCTCAGCCTCAATCACGCCACCCCGCTGCAGAATCAGCGCACGCTGGATGGCATTGTCCAGTTCCCGAACGTTGCCAGGCCATGGATACGCTTGCAGGCACGCTTGCGCCCGGGGCGACAGCACCACCGGAGCGTGTTTCATTTTATTGACGTGGCGCGCCAGCAAGCGCTCGGCCAGCGGCAGAATATCGGCGCTGCGCTCACGCAAGGGGCGCCAGGCCAAGGGAAACACCGACAAGCGATAGTAGAGGTCTTCGCGGAACCGCCCAGCCGCCACTTCACCGGCCAAATCACGGTTGGTGGTTGCAACTACGCGAATATCCAGCGCAATCGGCTTACGCCCGCCAACACGCTCCACCTCGCGCTCCTGCAGCACACGCAAAAGCTTGGCCTGCAGGCCAAGCGGCATTTCGGAAATCTCATCGAGCAGCAAAGTACCGCCATCCGCCTGCTCGAACTTCCCCGCCTGAGCGGCAATGGCCCCGGTAAATGATCCCTTCTCATGCCCGAACAAGGTCGCCTCAAGCATGTTGTCGGGAATCGCCGCACAGTTGATCGCCACAAACGGCTGACTGGCCCGGGGCGACTGCTGATGAATGTAGCGCGCCAGCACCTCTTTACCGGTACCGGATTCACCAGAAATCAGCACCGTAGAATCACTGCGCGCGACCTTGGCCGCCAACTCCAGCAGTTGCGCACTGGCGGGTTCACGCGCCACAGGGCCATCGCCCTCTGCCTTGTCGAACGCACCCACGGCATGGCGCCCCACCAGATCAAGCAAGGCGCGCGGCTCGAATGGCTTGACCAGGTAATCGACAGCCCCTTGGCGCATGGCCTGCACCGCGCGCTCAACGGCAGCATGCGCGGTCATCAACAGTACGGGCAACTGGGGATGGCGCGCCCGCAACAGCTCCAGCAACTGATGACCATCCATGCCCGGCATGTTCACATCACTGACCACCAGGCTGAAGGCCTGTTCAGCAACCACCGCCAGCGCTTCCTCTGCCGAGCCTACCGCCAGATAGTCGAAACCACCGAGCATCAGGGTATCGCCAAGCGCTTGGCGCAGCACCCGATCATCCTCAACCAGCAACACCTTGATCGCCGTCACGCCATACCCTCCTGCGCACCGATCAACGGCAAGCTGACGCGGGCACAGGTGCCTCGCCCGGGACGAGAGCGCAACTGCAACTCACCCTGGTGCGCTCGCGCCACCGCCTTGACCACCGCCAAGCCCAAACCGGTGCCGGTCGCCTTGGTGGTCAGAAACGGCTCACCCAAGCGAGTGAGCAGCCCCGCATCGATACCAGCCCCGGCATCACTCACGCACACATGCAAAAGTTGCTCTCGGCGGTACAGGTGAATTTTCAAACGGGCCTGGCCCGCACTGGCCTGCACAGCGTTTTCAATCAGGTTGAGCAACGCCCCCACCAAGGTGTCCCGATTGCACAACAGATCGCCCAGATGGCTGTCGCACTGCCAGCGTACGAGATGCCCCTGAACGTGGGGATGTGCCGCCTGCTGCAGCGCCTGGAAGAGTGCCTTGGGTGTCAGGCGATCGGTTAACGGCAACTCGCCCCGCGCGAACACCAACATGTCGCGCACCTGATGCTCAAGCTCGTGCAAACGTTCCTTCAGCGTACTGGCGAAGCGCTGCTGGGTTTGCGCCGGCAAGGTCTGCTCCGCCAAGTGGCTGGCGTAAAGCAGGGCCGCCGACAACGGGGTACGAATCTGATGAGCGAGCGAAGCGACCATGCGCCCCAGCGATGACAGTCGCTGATGACGTGCAAGTTGGTCCTGAAGGTGGCGAGTCTCGGTCAGGTCGTTGAGCAGCACCAACTGACCCGGCTCGGCGTCCAGCGAGCGGGTGGCGATCGACAGACGCCGACCATCACGCAACGATACCTCGTGACCGTCATCTTCACGCGGCGCGAAGCTGCGAGCGATCACGTGACGCCATAGCTCACCGTCCAACGGCTCGCCCAGCAGTTCACGTGCGGCCGGGTTGGCTTCACGCACACGCCCCGCCCCATCGATGACAATGACGCCACCCGGCAGCAAATCCAGGAGATTCTGCAGGCGATTGGCCAAACGCTCTTTCTCGGCCAACTCTGCCATTCGCTGGGCACTGACCACCGCCAACTCACCCTTGAGTTCGGTGACGCGCGCCTCAAGCAGGTTGTAGGATTGACTGAGCTGTGTCGACATCTGATCGAACAGGGCAAAGGCCTGCTCAAGACCATTACGACTGTCCTGCTCAGAGGTGTTCGCTCCCTTCAGCTCAGGGAGACTGGAGATGGTAGCGGCGTGGGGCATCGTGCTCTCTCGCGTGGCTCACCGTCATAAAACGGTATGTTGCCAGCGGTATAGCAATAGCCGTGCCGGATAATTTTCACGACAAGACCACGAGCCCTGAGAGAAACGGCAGGAGCCAACGGTAACGGGCACCACAGCCCTGCAAAAAATAGGGGCATTGGTGGCGACAGCAGGTGCTCTGCCAGTGTCACCACCCGACAGGCGTCAATCTTCTGCCTGCTCGTCCCCCTCACGCCGACTCATACCGTACTTGCGCATTTTTTCGACCAACGTGGTACGCCGGATACGCAAACGCTCCGCAGCACGGGCCACCACGCCACTGGCATCGTCCAGCGCCTGCTGGATCAACCCCTGCTCGAGGCTGCCGAGGTAATCCTTGAGGTCCAACCCTTCGGGCGGCAGCATGGCGTGATGGGAGAAGTTTGGCGTGTGCCCATTGATTGCCACGCGCTCCTCAAGATCAGAGCGCAAACTGTCGACCAGATGCTCGTCTTCATCATCGACATAACGAAACTTCTTGGGCAGCTCGGAGACCCCGATCACCCCATAAGGGTGCATGATTGCCATGCGCTCGACCAGGTTGGCCAGCTCGCGAACGTTGCCCGGCCAACCATGACGACACAGCGACATGATCGCCGCCGAGTTGAAACGGATAGAGCCACGCTTTTCGTGCTCCATGCGCGAGATCAACTCGTTCATCAACAACGGGATGTCTTCGACACGCTCTCGCAGGGGAGCCATCTCGATCGGGAAAACGTTAAGCCGGTAGTACAGGTCTTCGCGGAAGGAGCCCACCTCGATCATGCTCTCGAGGTTCTTGTGAGTCGCCGCAATGATTCGCACGTCGATGCTCTGGGTCTTGTTGCTACCTACACGTTCGAAAGTTCGCTCCTGCAACACCCGCAGCAACTTGACCTGCATCGGCAGCGGCATGTCGCCAATTTCATCAAGGAACAGGGTGCCACCATTGGCCAATTCGAAACGCCCGGCGCGACTGGTGATAGCGCCGGTGAAAGCACCCTTCTCATGACCGAACAATTCGCTTTCCAGCAGCTCTGCCGGGATCGCTCCGCAGTTGACCGGCACGAACGGCGCTTCGCGGCGCTTGGAATGATAATGAAGGTTGCGTGCAACCACTTCCTTGCCGGTGCCCGACTCGCCCAGGATCAATACACTGGCGTCGGTATCGGCCACCTGCTGCATCATTTGCCGCACATGCTGGATTGCACGGCTGGTGCCGACCAGGCTGCGAAACAGGTTCGGCTCACGCTGTCGGCCACGCTCACGGGCAGCATCGTACATCTCGCGATACACCTGGGCACGGTGCAACGAGTCCAGCAATTTGCTGTAGCTGGGCGGCATTTCAAGATTGGACAGCACGCGGCGGCGCAACTCTTCGGGCAAGTCGACCGAAGAAATTTCGCCCAATAGCAACACGGGAAGGAACTCATCCCAGGCTGCCACTGTCTTAAGCAAGCCCGAAAGACTTGCCGGAGCATTCACAGCACCAATCAGGACGCAAAGTACTTCACGACTGGATGACAACGACTCGACGACCTGCTGCCAGTCCTGGCTTGAGCAGGGCAAATTGTCTTCGCCGAGAAAATTCAGGACCACCGCCAAATCGCGGCGGCGGACACTGTCGTCATCGATCAGGAGAATTTTGGTTTCACGCCACATGCAATAGCAACTTCCCTAGTCAACTCAGCGCCCCACTTTCAGGGCTTGCTCGACATCATTCCGACTGAACTGTCAGTGCTTGGACGTCAACATTTAGAAAACAGCCACTAGTTAAGTCAAAAAGCCGCACACAGTCAAATTTATGGCGCACTTATTTCTCGAATCGGCCAGCGTCAAGTGAAGAGATGGTATACCTTTGCCGCGTTTTTGGCTTGTCGGATCTGTGCCAGTTCATCGACTATTGTTTGACGTTCACCACTTGCAACATCGATTAATTGCCGGTAGACACCAAGCAACTCCTCAAGTTTGATGCGCAGCACAGTTTCATCCAGCTCTGGCTCGCCCAGCACATCATCGACGCAAAGACGGCAATTCACATCCAGATCACTGATCGCATCCCAATCACGGTTGGCCAATGCACCCAGCAATGCATCGCGGGTTTGTTCAATACGCTCGAGCACGGCGCTCATCACAACCTCCTCGGCGCAAGCGAATTATTCGCCAATTGCGTCCCAGCCTTCCTTGACGGTAATCAGCAAACGAGCGACCTCGTTGAGGATTTCCGGATCGTTCTGTACATTGGCCTCGACCAGACGCTTACTCATGTAAGCATACAGGCTGTCCAGGTCCGCCAATGAATCGGCATGGTTTTCCAGATCCAGACCTTCGCGCAAGCCACCGACAATACCGATGACCTTGCCGATCAGGATGCCTTTCTGGGCGATATCATTGCGCGCCATGGCGCCCTTGGCCTGAGCGATACGGTCCAGGCCGCCCTGCATCAACATTTGTACCAAACGGTGCGGGCTAGCCTCGGAGGTTTGCGCCTGACCGTTAACTTTCTGGTACTGCCGAAGGGCCAACATAGGGTTCATGTTCTACCTCGTCACACAAAAGGGTTCGTATACCGGCTATATCGACAGCGTGTCAAAAAACTTTAGCCACAACGCAAAAAGCCCGGCACACCACAAGGGTGACGCCGGGCTTTTGGCACCGCCAATCGATCAGGAATTCCGTTGCTGCGCGGTGATCGCCTCAAAGATCGAGGTGATGCTATTAGCTTGCGCCTTGAGCTTACCCACCACGGTATCCATGGCGATGTACTTCTTGGTCAGCGAAGCTGTGAGCAGCTCGACACGACGATCAAGATCTTCCTGCTGCTGATCCAGGCGCTTCTGCAACGTATCCAGATTATTGGCGCGAGAAGCCAGAATGCCATCAGTCTTAATGTAAGGATCAATGGCCTTGTTCATCCGCTCAAAGACACCATTGGTGCCCGTAAACAGCTCCTGAACCTCATTGCCCAGCTTCTTGTCATTCATGGCCGCAGTGAACTTGGTGCCATTGAACTCAAGCGTGCCGTCTTTTTGGGTATTAATACCCAACTGGCTTAGCGATGTCAGGCGATCACCCGAACCAACAGTCGCCAACTCACTACGAATATCCGCTAACAGCGAACGCGTGGTCGCATCCCCTGTGAGCGAACCGAGCACCGTATTGCCGTCGGCGTCCTTACTGGTCGCTGTCAGCGCGTTGACCGCCTTGACCATCGTATTGTAGGCATCGACAAACTGCTGCACAGAAGCTTTCAGCCCGTCATTGTTAGCACCAACCGTTACCTTGGTGGTAGTGGCTGGATCGGCGCTCTTCGCAACGAGATCGAGTGTGATACCACTGATGGCATCCTTGACGGTATTGGACTTGCTGGTGACTTCCAGGCCATCAATGGTCAGCTTCGCGTCCTGAGCCATAGCACTGATAAAGCCAGCACCGCTCGGGCTGGTCGCCATCGACTGGGTACCGTCGATATCAATACCGGTAGCACCACCCGTCACCTTGATATCAGACCCCGCACCCGTGGTGGTAGAACCCAGCACAAGGCGCGAACCGCCCGCCTCATTGATGATGTTCGCACTGATGCCGTTCACTGCGAGGGCATCGTTGATAGAGTCACGCACGCTCTGCAGCGTGGCGCCATCGCCGATGCTTACCGTATAGGTCTTGCCGTTCTGCTCAATGGTCAGGTCGCCCTTCGGAATCGGGGTCGCAGCACCACCTTCGGCCGTCGTATACAACCTGCTGGCCACCTTGGAGCCTGTCGCCAATTGGGAGACATTGACTTCATAGGTACCGGAAACTGCAGTGTTGCTTGCCGTGGCCTTGAGAACACTCTCATTGGCAGACGTGGCAGCATAGGCATTGAATGCAGGCGCAGTGCTGCTGTTGAGCTTCGCCATTGAGGCCTGATAAGCCGCCAGCGCACTCTTGAGCGCACCCACGCCGGAAATATAGGCCTTGTTGTTGGTCGTCTGACGGGTAATCTGGGCCTGCTTGGCGGCCGTATCGGAGTTGACCAGCGCCTCGACGATCGAACCGATGTTCAGTCCCGAGCCCATGCCCGTAGTGGAGGTAATTGGACTTGCCATTCTTAATCCCTCTAGGTTTCGCGCTTCCCTAGCCCAGCGAGACTAGCGAACACATGGTAAGTCTGCCAGTTCAGGCCTTCGCATTGAACAGCAGGCTATTTACATCGCTGAGGCTGTTAGCAATTTTCAAGACTTCTTCCGAGGGAATCTGGCGCACCAGTTCACCTGTCTCGCTAGCGATGACTTTGACCACAATCTTGCCGGATTCTTCGTCCGTGGAGAATTCGAGATTTCGTCGGTTTGAGGCCAGGAATTTTTCGATTTCCTTGACAGCGCTCTTCACCTTATCAGTATCGGACACACCCTTGTCGGCTGTATCCCGCGACGGCTCACTTTGTTTTGCCGTGGCTTTTTCGGCGACCTGCTCGGTGGGTCGCACCGCCGGGTAAGACTGGTTCAGCTTGACGCTCATATCCATGTCTGTCACCTCTTAATGCAAAAGGCGGGGGAGCGCCATGAACGCACTCCCCCGCCGATGACCATCAGGCGATTACTGAAGCAGCTTCAGTACGGCAGATGGCAGCTGGTTGGCTTGAGCCAGAACCGAAGTCGACGCTTGTTGCAGAGTTTGCTGCTTGGTCAGCTGAGCAGTCTCGGCAGCAAAGTCGGTGTCCTGTACGCGGCCAAGAGCAGCAGCGGCGTTTTCGTTGATGTTTTGCAGGTTGTTGATGGTGCTGGTCAGACGGTTCTGCGCAGCACCGAGGTCAGCACGAGTGGTGTTGATAGTCTGCAGCGCGGCATCAATAGCGTCTACAGCAGCCTCGAAGTTGGTCTTGTTCTCGGCATCATCGGTACCAGAAATCGCGATGGCGGTCTTGTCAACACCCAGAGTAGTTGCTTTCAGATCTTTCAGGGTGATGTCGATCTGGTTTTCAGTACCGGTGTTAGAACCAACCTGGAAGGTCATAGTCGACGCGGCGTTCAGCAGGTTCTTGCCGTTCAACTGGGTGCTGTCAGCAATACGAGTCAGCTCGTCAGACATTGCCGCGAACTCAGTGTTCAGGGCGTCACGGTCATCTTTGCTGTTCGAGGCGTTACGCGACTGGATGGCCAGTTCACGCATACGCTGCAGAATGTTGGTCTGCTCTTGCATCGCGCCTTCAGCGGTCTGGGCGATGGAGATACCGTCGTTGGCGTTTTTGATAGCCATGGTCTGACCGCGGATCTGCGAGGTCATACGGGTAGCGATCTGCAGGCCAGCAGCGTCGTCTTTGGCGCTGTTGATTTTCAGGCCGGAAGACAGACGAGTCATCGAGGTGCTCAGCGCATCGGAAGCACGGTTCAGGTTCTTCTGAACGCCCAGCGAAGTGACGTTGGTGTTTACGGTTAATGCCATGACGAATTCCTCGTTTGTGGGATACTGCGGCTTCCGGCCTTGGCAACCGCCGGGTTTGGCCTAGAGAACCTTCGTAATAGTTATCGTCGTCAAGGCACGTTGCTTTAGGGATTTTTTGAAAATTTTTACTGGCATCGTGCCAGCCCAATGAAATCAAGGGTTTGACGCCATAAAAACAGCGCCACCCTCCACCCTCACGCCACACAACGCCCACCGTAAAGCGCTCGCAAGCATACATCACCTACATCGCTGGCGATGCCTGCACCAGTAAACCTGGAACCCGAAAAAGAACACCCTGAAAAACGAACCCCCGCTAAAAAGCGGGGGCTCGTCAACAGTCGCCGTGCTTAGCCTGCACGCTGGAGGATCGCAGACCCCCAGGACAGACCAACACCAAAACCACTCAATGCAACACGTTTGAAACCCGACTCAAGCACGTGCTTTTCCAGCAACAGCGGAATGCTCGACGACACGGTATTACCCGTCTCGACCATGTCTTTGATGAACTTCTCCGGGTCGTCCTCGAAACGTCGTGCAACCGCATCCACGATGGCCGCGCTGCCCTGATGGATACAGAACGCATCGATATCTGCCGGCTGCAGGCCGCTTTCATCCAGCAATTCATGCAGGTGGGCCGGGACCTTGAGCAAGGCAAAGTTGAACACCTGACGCCCGTTCATGAAAAACACACCATCAGTGACCTTCAGGTGTGCTGCACCAGAACCGTCGGTACCGAACTTGGCTTTACCCAACTGCCACGGTGCATCTTCGCCCATCCAGGTAGCAGTGGCCGCATCACCAAACAGCATGGTGGTATTGCGGTCTTCCGGATCGACGATCTTCGAATAAGGGTCAGCCGTGATCAGCAGGCCGTTCTTCAGGCCTGTGGCTTCCATGAAGCCCTTGAGCGCGTAGATACCATAGACGTAGCCCGAGCAGCCCAGCGAGATATCAAACGCAGCCACATGAGTCGGCAGACCCAGTTTGTCCTGAACGATGGCAGCGGTATGCGGCAAGCCTTCTTCGTCACCATTCTGAGTGACGACAATCAATGCATCGATGGATTCACGCGAAAGCTGCGGGTTGGCCGCAAACAAGGCATTGGCAGCTTCTACACAGAGGTCCGAGGTTTCCTGAGCGACGTCTTTGCGTGGCAGGAAAGCGGAACCGATCTTGCCCAGGATGAAGGCTTCATCCTTTTCGAATTTTGCGCCTTGAGCGTAGTTGTCCACGCCAGCGGCCGGCACGTAACTGGCGATGCTTTTAATGCCAATCATATGGCTTCCCATTAATTAACAACTGAATACCCGCCGCTCGCACAGTGGAGAGGCACCGACAATCAGGGATGTTTGCCACAAAAAAACGCGGCGAAGCAGGCTGCCAGGCATGCCTGGCAGGCACATACCGGATGGCAGG
>NZ_MBPN01000043.1 GCF_001695625.1 Pseudomonas defluvii | reverse complement strand
ATCGATACCGATCGCGGCGTTTTTTATGGGTTCAGTTTACTGTTCTTGCTGCCTCAGGGGCGGATCTCGATCAGGGTGCCGTCCTTGACCAGGCTCCAGACTTCGCGCATGTCAGCGTTCTTCATGGCGATGCAGCCTTCGGTCCAGTCCAGGGTATGGAAGTACCACTCCGGGTACTCGTCATTGAGGGGGGTGCCGTGGATCATGATCATGCCGCCAGGCTCGACACCTTCGCGGCGCGCTCGGGCGGCATCGCTGACGTTCGGGTAGGAGACATGCATGGCCAGGTTGTAGCGATCGCTAACCTTGCGCCAGTCAAGCCAGTACAGGCCTTCCGGGGTGCGTTTGTCACCTTCGCGCTGTTTCGGGCCGTTGGGCTGCTTGCCCAGGGAGATGCGGTAGCTCTTGAATGGTTCGCCAGCGCTGATCAGTTGCAGTTGACGGGCTGATTTGATGACCAGCACTTTCTCGACGGTGCGTTGCTGTGAGACCGGCTTGGTCACGATGGTTTCGGTGAAGGCCGCCTGAGATACCGAGGCCACTGTGAGGCAGAAGAGGGCAAGCAACCAACGCATGAAACAATATCCCTGATAAGTAGCCAGATCTAAGTCGTGAATGACGGGCCGAACAGGGGGGGTAGGCATTCGTTACCGACCGGGAAGCGCTGCTCGACGAGGTCACGATAATAGCATTCTAGGGTACGACTGATGGTGCGGAAAGCCAGCTCATCCCAAGGTATTTCGCTTTTTTCAAACAGCCGTACTTCCAGGCTTTCCTCGCCAATGGCGAAATCCAGATCGCTCAGTTCGGCGCGGAAGAACACGTGTACCTGGTTGATGTGCGGCAGGTCGAACAGTTGGTACAGGCTCATTGGGCCAAGTCGCGCGCAGGCCTCTTCGATGGTCTCGCGGCGAGCGGCCTGTTCGATGGTCTCACCGTTCTCCATGAAACCAGCCGGCAGGGTCCAGTAGCCGCGTCGGGGTTCGATGGCGCGGCGGCACAGCAGTATCTGGCTGCCCCAGATTGGCAGAACGCCGGCGACGATGTTCGGGTTCTGGTAATGAACGGTCTGGCAATGCTCGCACACATAGCGCAGGCGGCTGTCGCCTTCGGGGATGCGCTGAATGACCGGTTTGCCGCAGGCGCTGCAGAAATTCATGATCGGATTATCCTGATGGTTAGGCCTATCTTCGCGCCAGCGTCGGCAGGCCCGCAAGCGGGTTTGCCGCAGGGGGTTGGGCAGGGCAGTGCATTTGGTGCATGATGAGGGGAGTCCTTGAGTTGAGAGAGACCATGCTGGACGAGTTACTTCGCCGAGTGAGTAGTCATACACCGAGTACCCTGGAGACGGATCGACGTTTTCCCGAGGCTGCCGTGTTATTGCCCATCACGCGCAGCGACGAGCCTGAACTGGTCCTCACCTTGCGCGCCAAGGGGCTTTCCACCCATGGTGGTGAAGTAGCCTTCCCGGGTGGTCGACGCGACCCGGAAGACCCCGACCTGATCTTCACCGCCTTGCGCGAGGCCGAGGAGGAAATTGGCCTGCCACCGGGCCTGGTGGAGGTCATCGGCCCGTTAAGCCCATTGATTTCCCTGCACGGCTTGCGCGTCACGCCCTTTGTTGGGGTGATTCCCGACTATGTCGAGTACCGCGCCAACGATGCCGAGATTGCCGCGGTGTTTACTGTGCCGTTGGCGTTCTTTCGTCAGGACCCGCGCGACCATACGCACCGCATCGACTATCAAGGGCGCAGTTGGTATGTGCCCAGCTACCGATTCGGCGAATACAAGATCTGGGGGTTGTCGGCGATCATGATCGTCGAGCTGGTCAATCTGGTTTACGATGCCGGCATCTGCTTGCACAAGCCGCCAGAGCGTTTCATTCCAATCTGAGCGGGCTCAACCGCCATGATCCAATCGTGAGGAACCACGCATGAAATACCGTCTGGGCGACCTGCGGGTCGAAGCTCATCCGCAGAGCTGGGCTGCGCCCACCGCCACGCTGATTGGCAAGGTGCGCCTGCAGGCGGGCGCCAGTGTCTGGTTCGGTGCGGTACTGCGTGGTGACAACGAGCTGATCGACATTGGCGAGAACAGCAACGTTCAGGACGGTACGGTGATGCACACCGACATGGGTTCGCCGCTGACCATCGGCAAGGGCGTGACGATTGGTCACAATGCCATGCTCCATGGCTGCACGGTGGGTGACTACAGCCTGATCGGCATCAACGCCGTAATCCTCAACGGCGTGCGTATCGGCAAGCACTGTATTATCGGCGCCAATGCACTGATTCCCGAAGGCAAGGAGATCCCCGATGGCTCCTTGGTCATGGGCTCGCCGGGCAAGGTCGTGCGCGAGCTGACAGAAGCACAGATGAAAATGCTTGAAGCCAGCGCGGCCCACTACGTTCACAACGCACAGCGTTATGCCCGTGATCTGGCTGAGCAGGAGGCATGATGGTCAGCCCGGAGCGCCCGGTGGCGTCACCTTGTGTCAACGTGTGCGCACTGGACGAGCAGGATATCTGTACTGGTTGTCAGCGTACCGCCAGTGAAATCACGCGCTGGGGGCGCATGGACAACAGTGAGCGACGCAAGGTGCTTTTGTTGTGCCACGAGCGCGCACTGGCCGCGGGTTTGATACTGTCGACGGCCCAGCCATCGGCTTGAGCCTTACCGGGGCGGTCAAGTATTCTGTGCGGCTTGCCCTTCGGTTGCCCCTATGTTCTTTCTGATTGCTTACATCAGCAGTGTCGTGCTGATCAACTACGCTTTTTCCAGCGCCCCGCACCTGGACATCATCTGGTCTGCCTGGGGTGGTCTGGTGTTTATCCTGCGCGATATGGTGCAAACCCGCTTTGGGCATGGCGCTCTGATCGCCATGCTGGCAGCCCTGGTACTGTCCTACCTGACCTCCGAACCGGCCATCGCCCTGGCCAGCGCCACGGCCTTTGCGGTCTCCGAGTGCATCGACTGGCTGGTCTTCAGTATCACCAAGCGGCCCTTGCATGACCGCCTCTGGCTCAGCTCGGCACTGAGCATTCCGCTGGACACCTTTATCTTCTTCGGCATGATCGGTGCGCTGACGCCTGCGGTAGTCGGTACTGCATTGGGCTCCAAATTTGCCGGTGTGACGGTGGTCTGGCTGGCGATGGCCTGGCGCGCGCGGAAAAACGCTTACGCCAGCTGAGGCTTAGATGACCGGTTCATGTAAAATGTGCTCCCTATTACCGGGTTGCACCGAGCGCGGGGCGGCCCTGGACTCCTTCCTTTTGAGGACCTGAGATGACCCGTATCGGAACCCCATTGTCGCCGACCGCGACCCGCGTACTGCTGTGTGGCTGCGGCGAGCTGGGCAAGGAAGTGGTAATCGAGCTGCAACGCCTGGGTGTTGAAGTGATTGCCGTGGACCGTTACGCCGATGCGCCGGCCATGCAGGTGGCGCACCGTAGTCATGTGATCAACATGCTCGATGGTGTTGCCCTGCGCGCTGTGATCGAGGCCGAGAAGCCGCACTACATCGTTCCGGAAATTGAAGCCATTGCCACCGCGACCCTGGTCGAGCTGGAAGCTGAAGGCTTTACCGTGGTGCCGACAGCCCGTGCTGCGCAATTGACCATGAACCGTGAAGGCATCCGTCGTCTGGCCGCTGAAGAGCTCGATCTGCCGACCTCGCCGTATCATTTTGCCGACACCTTCGAAGACTATCGCAAGGCTGTTGAAGACCTGGGCTTCCCGTGCGTGGTCAAGCCGGTGATGAGCTCTTCGGGCAAGGGTCAAAGCCTGCTCAAGAGCGCCGATGACCTGCAGAAGGCCTGGGACTACGCTCAAGAGGGCGGTCGTGCCGGCAAGGGGCGGGTGATTATCGAGGGCTTCATTGACTTCGACTACGAAATCACCTTGCTGACCGTGCGACACATTGGCGGTACGACGTTCTGCGCACCTGTCGGCCATCGTCAGGAAAAGGGCGATTATCAGGAGTCCTGGCAGCCGCAGGCCATGAGCCCGGTGGCACTGGCTGAGTCCGAGCGCGTGGCCAAGGCCGTTACTGAGGCCCTGGGCGGGCGTGGTCTGTTCGGTGTCGAACTGTTCGTCAAAGGCGATCAGGTGTGGTTCAGCGAAGTATCGCCGCGCCCGCATGATACCGGTCTGGTTACCCTGATTTCCCAGGACCTGTCGCAGTTCGCCCTGCATGCGCGTGCCATTCTTGGCCTGCCAATCCCGTTGATTCGTCAGTTTGGCCCGTCGGCGTCGGCGGTCATTCTGGTTGAGGGGCAGTCGCAGCAGACCGCATTTGCCAATCTGGGCGCCGCGCTGAGCGAGCCGGATACCGCGCTGCGTCTGTTTGGCAAACCGGAGGTGAATGGTCAGCGCCGCATGGGTGTGTGCCTGGCGCGTGACGAGTCGATCGAGGCCGCCCGGGCCAAGGCGACCCGCGCTTCGCAAGCGGTCAAGGTTGAGTTGTAAGGTTTAAGCACCCTCGGAGGCAAGCCTGATTCCTGCTGGAGGCAGGCTTGCTACCGATGCGCCGACGATGCCACCCAGGTTATAGGCTGCCGAAGCGCCGGTGTAGCGCACAGGGGGCGGGATCAGCTCAGTGCGCTATGGGTAAGCGTGCATCGAGTACCGCTAACGGGTTACTGTCCAGACCAGCACGCGACTGGCGCAATTGTCCTCGGTTTCGAGGATTTCCATGCGATATCGGCCTATTTTCAGGCATACAGCGCTTTCGGGGATGCTTTCCAGGGCCTCGGTAACCAGCCCGTTGAGCGTTTTGGGCCCATCGCTGGGCAGGTGCCAGCCGAGGCAGCGGTTCAGTTCGCGCAACGAAGCAGCGCCTTCGATGACAAAACGGCCGTCGGCCTGCGGATGGATATGCGGGTTGTCCAGGCTGTGTTCATCCTCAAACTCGCCGACGATCTCTTCGAGGATGTCCTCCAGGGTGACGATGCCCAGCACTTCACCATATTCGTCGACCACCACGCCGAGGCGGCGCTGCTGTTTGTGGAAATTCAGCAACTGCAACTGCAGGGGCGTGCTTTCGGGGACGAAGTACGGTTCGTAGCAGGTTGCCAGCAAGATTTCCTTGGTCAGTTCGCCCTTGGGTAGCAGGTGGCTGATCTGCCGGGTGTTGAGTACTGCTTCGACCTGGTTGATGTCGCTGTGGAACACCGGCAGGCGCGTGTGGCGGCTGATGATCAGCTGTTCGATGATGGTTTCGATCGAATCATCCAGGTTAATGCCGTCCACGTCGTTGCGCGGCACCAGGATGTCGTTGACCGTCACCTTGTCCAGGGTCTGCAGGCTATGGAGCAGCGGGGCTTTGTGGTGGCTGTGGTCCAGTGCGGCGTCCTGCTCGCTGTGCGTATCCTGCTCGTTGTTGTCGTGCTGGCTGACCGTATTGGCCTTCAGGGCAAAGGGGCGTATCAGCAGGCGGGCAATACCATCGAACAGGCAGGCCAGTGGTTGAATGGCGTGCAGTGGGTACTTGAGCAGGCTGTTGCCGAGGCCAACGATTGCCTCTGGGCAGCGTCGCGCCAGCCGGCGAGGCATGTACTCGGCGAACACCAGCAGGGCTGCGGCTGCGGCGCCTGCGCCTGCCCAGAAGCCGGTATCGCCCATGCAGCGCAGGCCAAGCAGCACGGCCAGGGCAAACACCAGCAGTTTGCCGAGGCTGGCGCAGAGGATCAGGGCGGACAAGGGCAATTCGAGCAGGGGCCGCTCGCCTTGCTGACCGTTGCGCCGCTGCAGCATCTGCTGTCGGGCCGCGTCCACTGTGGCGAAGAGTGCCGACCATATCAGTGCCAGCGCCAGTGCGCCGAGCAGAGGGCCTAGTGGCAGGTTGTCCATAGGTGGCGGCCTGTCAGATATGCAGGATGAATTCGCGTACCAGCTTGCTGCCGAAATAGGCCAGCATCAGCAGGCAGAAACCGGCCAGGGTCCAGCGGATCGCCTTGTGCCCGCGCCAGCCAAGGCGGTTGCGTCCCCAGAGCAGCACGCTGAACACGATCCAGGCCAGGCAGGCCAGTAGCGTTTTATGCACCAGGTGTTGGGCAAAGAGGTTCTCGACGAACAGCCAGCCGGAGATCAGCGAGAGCGACAGCAGCCCCCAGCCGGCCCAGAGAAAGCCAAACAGCAGGCTTTCCATGGTTTGGAGGGGTGGGAAGTTCTTGATCAGGCCAGAAGGGTGCTTGTGCTTGAGTTGGTGGTCCTGCAGCAGTAACAGCAGCGCCTGGAATACGGCGATGGTGAACATGCCATAGGCCAGGATCGACAGCAGGATATGCGCGAGGATGCCAGGTTCTTCATTGATCAGCGGCGGCGTGCCGGCAGGTGCGAACTGCGCACTCAAGGCGGTGACCAGCCCGAGTGGGAACAGTAACACCAGCAGGTTTTCCACCGGGATGCGCAGGCAGGCGACCAGCGTCAAGGTGATCACCGCCGTCGCGATCAGGCTGGCGGCGCTGAAAAAATCCAGGCTCAAGCCCAGTGGCGTCAGCAGTTGGCAGTACAGTGCGGTGCCTTGTGCGGCAACGGCAAAGCAGCCTAGCAGGCTGAGCAGGCGTTTGTTGGCCTTGGTGCCCTGTGCGAGGCGTGTACCGTGATAGAGGGTCGCGGCGGCGTAGAGGCAGGCGGCGATCAGATTGGGTAGCAGACTGGGTGACAAGGGGAGCATAAGTCCTGTTAGGCAAGCCCGAAAGAAACTGAGTTTGGCATAGAACGCGTGCACCAAGGAAGACTGCAAGCCGACGGCCTGGTGTGCTTAGTGCTCAGTCTTCGTTATAATCGTCGGCCTGCCTTCGCCCTAGGCTGGCCGAGCGCGCCAGAGGCAGCTGATAAACCTCGGTTCAACAGAGCCTGAAAGGATCCCCATGTTTGAAAACTTGACCGACCGTCTGTCACAGACGCTGCGCCATGTCACCGGCAAAGCCAAACTGACCGAAGACAACATCAAAGACACCCTGCGTGAAGTGCGCATGGCGTTGCTCGAGGCCGACGTCGCCCTGCCGGTGGTCAAGGATTTCGTCAACAAGGTCAAGGAACGTGCGGTCGGCACTGAAGTGTCGCGCAGCCTGACACCAGGCCAGGCGTTCGTGAAGATCGTCCAGGCCGAGCTTGAAGGCCTGATGGGGGCGGCCAACGAAGACCTGGCGCTCAATGCCGCCCCGCCCGCCGTAGTTCTGATGGCCGGCTTGCAGGGTGCGGGTAAAACCACCACCGCCGGCAAGCTGGCGCGCTTCCTTAAAGAGCGCAAGAAAAAGACTGTGATGGTGGTGTCTGCCGACGTCTACCGTCCTGCGGCAATCAAGCAGCTGGAAACCCTGGCCAACGATATCGGCGTGACGTTCTTTCCGTCGGATATCAGCCAGAAGCCGGTAGCTATCGCTGAAGCGGCAATTCGCGAAGCCAAGCTGAAGTTCATCGACGTGGTGATCGTCGATACCGCCGGTCGCCTGCACGTCGACGCCGAGATGATGGCCGAGATCAAGCAGCTGCACGCCGCGGTCAAGCCGATCGAGACCCTGTTCGTGGTTGATGCTATGACCGGTCAGGATGCGGCGAACACGGCCAAGGCCTTCGGTGATGCGCTGCCCCTGACCGGTGTGGTGCTGACCAAGGTCGACGGCGATGCCCGTGGTGGTGCTGCACTGTCGGTGCGTGCGATTACCGGCAAGCCGATCAAATTCATCGGTATGGGCGAGAAGACCGAAGCCCTCGAGCCCTTCCACCCAGACCGTATCGCCTCGCGAATCCTGGGTATGGGTGACGTGCTCAGCCTGATCGAGCAGGCCGAGCAGACCCTCGACAAGGAAAAGGCCGACAAGCTGGCCAAGAAGCTGAAGAAGGGCAAGGGCTTCGACCTCGAAGACTTCCGTGACCAGCTCCAGCAAATGAAGAACATGGGCGGCCTCGGCGGCCTGATGGACAAGCTGCCAAGCATCGGTGGGGTCAACCTGGCGCAGATGGGCAGTGCCCAGGGCGCGGCCGAGAAGCAGTTCAAGCAGATGGAAGCGATCATCAACTCGATGACTCCGGCCGAGCGCCGTGACCCCGAGATGATCAGCGGTTCGCGCAAGCGCCGCATCGCCATCGGTTCCGGTACCCAGGTGCAGGACATCGGTCGCTTGATCAAGCAGCACAAGCAAATGCAGAAAATGATGAAGAAGTTCTCCGCCAAAGGCGGTATGGCGAAAATGATGCGTGGCCTGGGCGGCATGATGCCAGGCGGCGGCATGCCGAAGCTGTAACCTCAAATTCAAGGCGTCGGTCGGGCCTGTTAGGCCTGTACTGATGCACTGGGTTCCGCCATTGGCGGATACAAACGCCGCTGTCAGCAGCGGCACAACTGGCAAATCTGCAAGGCGCCCCTGGGGTCGCCGGAAAAAGGCATTTGCAAAAGTCCGTATATTCCTTGAGAATATGCGGCCTTTCGGGCACCCGTGCCCGCTGTGCATTACAGATTTGCAGCACCGACTACAGGAATGATGTTCACATGGTAACCATCCGTCTTGCCCGTGGCGGCTCCAAAAAGCGCCCGTTCTACCACCTCACCGTGACCAACAGCCGCAATGCGCGCGACGGTCGTTTCGTTGAGCGTATTGGCTTCTTCAACCCGGTTGCTGCCGGTGGTGAAGTTCGTCTGTCCGTGAACCAAGAGCGCGCCACCTACTGGCTGAGCCAAGGTGCACAGCCGTCTGAGCGTGTTGCTCAGCTGCTGAAGGACGCTGCTAAGGCTGCTGCCTGAGCAGTATGAACGCGACGCCAGAAAGTGCTGATGACCTGATCGTTGTTGGCAAGATTTTTTCGGTTCACGGCGTTCGCGGCGAGGTGAAGGTTTATTCCTTTACCGATCCGATTGAAAACCTGTTGTCGTACCGTAACTGGACGCTTTGTCGTGATGGTTCGGTAAAACAGGTAGAGCTGGTCAGTGGCCGTTCCACTCAAAAGGACCTGGTCGCGAAGCTCAAGGGGCTCGATGATCGTGATGAGGCGCGTCTTCTGAGCGGTTACGAGATTTGCATCTCACGTAGCCTTTTGCCCAACCTGACCAACGGCGAGTACTACTGGTACCAGCTGGTGGGTCTGAAAGTTATCGACCAACTCGGGCAACTGTTCGGGAAGATCGATCACCTGTTGGAGACCGGCGCGAACGATGTAATGGTGGTCAAGCCCTGTGCTGGCAGCCTGGATGATCGCGAGCGGTTGTTGCCCTATACAGAGCAATGCGTGCTGGCTATCGACCTGGGTGCAGGTGAAATGAGGGTGGATTGGGACGCGGATTTCTAAGCAATGGCGAGCCTGCGCGTAGAAGTCATCACGTTGTTCCCCGAGATGTTCTCGGCCATCAGTGAGTACGGCATTACCAGCCGCGCGGTGAAACAGGGGTTGTTGCAACTGACCTGCTGGAACCCGCGGGACTACACCACAGATCGTCACCATACGGTGGATGATCGGCCGTTTGGCGGTGGTCCGGGGATGGTAATGAAGATCAAGCCTCTGGAAGATGCCTTGGTGAATGCCAGGCAGGCAACCGGGGGGGCGGCGAAGGTTATTTACCTGTCGCCACAAGGCCGCAGGCTGACTCAGTCGGCGGTTAAAGACCTGGCCAAGTCTGAATCGTTGATTCTGATTGCCGGTCGTTATGAAGGCATTGACGAGCGTTTTATTGAAGCTCATGTCGATGAAGAGTGGTCGATTGGTGACTATGTCCTGTCTGGCGGCGAGCTGCCGGCGATGGTACTGATCGATGCGGTTACGCGGCTGCTGCCCGGAGCTTTAGGGCATGCGGACTCGGCGGAGGAAGACTCCTTCACCGATGGTCTGCTTGATTGCCCGCATTACACCCGTCCGGAGGTGTATGCGGATCAGCGTGTTCCCGACGTGTTGCTAAGTGGCAACCATGCACACATCCGGCGATGGCGTTTACAGCAGTCCCTTGGGCGGACCTATGAACGACGCGCCGATCTTCTGGAAAGTCGCTCACTTTCTGGAGAAGAGAAGAAGCTGCTCGAGGAGTATCTCCGCGGGCGGGACGATAGTTAACGTATCGATGGTAGATCCGACGATTTACCTTAGGAGCACAGCATGACCAACAAAATCATTCAGCAGATCGAAGCTGAGCAGATGACCAAAGAGATCCCGACCTTTGCCCCGGGCGACACCATCGTCGTTCAGGTGAAAGTGAAGGAAGGTGATCGCGCTCGTCTGCAGGCTTTCGAAGGCGTTGTTATCGCCAAGCGTAACCGTGGTCTGAACAGTGCTTTCACTGTTCGCAAGATCTCCAACGGTGTTGGCGTTGAGCGTACTTTCCAGACCTACAGCCCGCAAATCGACAGCCTGGCCGTGAAACGTCGTGGTGACGTGCGTAAAGCCAAGCTGTACTACCTGCGCGACCTGTCCGGTAAAGCCGCTCGCATCAAGGAAAAACTGGCTTAAGTCCAGTTTGACCGGCGGCTGCGGCCGCCATGCGAAAAAAGCAGCCTTCGGGCTGCTTTTTTGTTGCCCGAAATTTTTCCAAGATGTGATGTTGATGAGTAGTAGAGAGCAGGAAATCGAGCGTCGTACCGAATTGTCGGTGACCCGTGTAACCAAGGCGGTATTCCCGTCGACCACCAACCACCACAACACCTTGTTTGGTGGCACCGCGCTGGCCTGGATGGATGAAGTGTCGTTCATCGCGGCCACGCGTTTTTGCCGGTTGCCGCTGGTTACCGTCTCCACTGACCGTATCGATTTCAAGCACCCGATCGCGGCGGGTTCGATTGTTGAGTTGGTGGGGCGAGTGGTCAAGGTGGGTAACACCAGCCTCAAGGTTGAAGTTGAAGTCTTTGTCGAGAGCATGACCTGCGATGGGCGTGAAAAGGCTATCCATGGCCTGTTCAGCTTTGTTGCGATAGACGAGGAGAAGCGCCCGGTTCCTGTGCTGCCAGGGTTCTAGTTGAGGCCTGGGTGTGCAGGCTGACGCGTGCAGCGTTTGTTCATTCGGGTTTCCCAGGCTGGCAGTGTTATGGAAGACTAAAGGCATTACGTTGTTTCGTTTGCCTGCCATCGAGTTCACATGCCCGCTCTAGAACACCCGCTGATTGACCAGTTCCTCGATGCCCTGTGGTTGGAAAAGGGCCTGGCCGACAATACCCGTGAGTCCTATCGAAGCGACCTGGCCTTGTTTAACGGCTGGCTTCAGGAAAAAGGCATTGCGTTGCCTGACGCTGGCCGAGAGTTGATTCTCGATCATTTGGCCTGGCGCCTCGATCAGGCTTACAAGCCGCGTTCGACAGCGCGGTTTCTATCGGGCTTGCGTGGCTTCTACCGTTACCTGTTGCGGGAGAAGCTGATCGCTACCGACCCTACATTGTTGGTGGAGATGCCACAGTTGGGCAGGCCGTTGCCCAAGTCGCTATCGGAAGCTGATGTCGAAGCCCTGCTGAAGGCACCCGACCTCAGCCAGCCTATTGGCCAGCGTGACCGTGCCATGCTCGAAGTGCTGTATGCCTGTGGTTTGCGGGTGACCGAGCTGGTCAGCCTGACCCTTGACCAGGTCAACCTGCGTCAGGGGGTATTGCGGGTGATGGGCAAGGGCAGCAAGGAGCGCCTGGTGCCGATGGGGGAGGAGGCGGTGGTGTGGGTCGAGCGGTTTTTGCGTAATGGCCGCAATGAGCTGCTGGGTGAGCGTCCTAGCGATGTGCTGTTTCCGAGTCAGCGCGGAGAGCAGATGACCCGCCAGACGTTCTGGCATCGGATCAAGCACCAGGCGCTGGTCGCCGGGATCGACAAGGCATTGTCACCGCATACCTTGCGCCATGCGTTTGCCACCCATTTGCTCAATCACGGTGCAGACCTGCGCGTAGTGCAGATGCTGTTGGGGCATAGCGACCTGTCGACCACGCAAATCTATACCCACGTGGCCAGGGCACGCTTGCAGGAACTGCATGCACAGCATCACCCGCGGGGGTGAGGGCATATGTCGTACACAGTCGGAGTGGCGCGGCTTCTGTGGTAGGCTTGGACGGTTTAGCTTTTCAGGCGATGGTCCCGCGTGTTTCCAGCACGGTCTGGCTGTCCAGAGCCCTTGTCCGCCTTCAGGAGTTCCCATGCGCGTGACCCAGATTTTTGCCGCCGCCGCACTGGCGTTGGTCAGTACCTTTGCCGCGGCTGCCGATGAGGCCGAGCAGACCATTCGCAAGACCCTGCAGTCGCTTGAGCTGGATGTACCAGTGGAGAGCGTTGCGGCCAGCCCGCTCAATGGCCTGTATGAGGTCAAGCTCAAGGGCGGCCGCGTGCTCTACGCCAGTGCTGATGGCCAGTTTGTCATGCAGGGCTACCTGTTTCAGATCCAGGACGGCAAGCCGGTCAACCTGACCGAGAAAGCCGAGCGCCAGGCAATCGCCAAGACCATCAACGGCATTCCAGCCGGAGAAATGGTGGTTTATCCTGCGGTTGGCCAAGCCAAGTCGCACATTACCGTTTTTACCGACACCACCTGCCCGTACTGCCACAAGCTGCACGCCGAAGTGCCTGAGCTGAACAAGCGCGGCATTGAAGTGCGTTATGTTGCCTTCCCGCGTCAGGGCCTTGGCTCACCGGGCGATGAGCAGTTGCAGGCGGTCTGGTGTTCCAGCGACCGCAAGGGCGCACTGGACAAGATGATCGACGGCAAGGAAATCAAGGCGGCCAAGTGCGCCAACCCGGTCAGCAAGCAGTTCCAGCTGGGTCAGTCGATCGGCGTCAACGGTACACCAGCCATCGTGCTGGAGAATGGTCAGGTGATTCCAGGTTACCAACCAGCTGCGCAAGTGGCCAAGCTGGCGTTGGCCGACAAGTAATTCAATCGCGAGCCGCGACCTGAGGTCGTGGCTGTTTTCACGACCGGCCTCATGCCGGTCGTTTAATGGGGAGTTCACAGTGAAACCGGTCAAAGTAGGCATCTGTGGGTTGGGGACCGTCGGTGGCGGTACCTTCAATGTACTTCAGCGTAACGCCGAGGAGATTGCCCGCCGCGCCGGGCGTGGAATCGAAGTGGCACAAATTGCCATGCGTTCGCAAAACCCGAATTGCCAGATTACCGGTACCCCCATTACCGCTGACGTGTTCGAGGTCGCGAGCAACCCTGAGATTGATATCGTCATCGAGTTGATCGGCGGTTACACCATCGCCCGCGATCTGGTGCTCAAGGCCATCGAGAATGGCAAGCACGTGGTCACTGCGAACAAGGCGCTGATCGCAGTGCATGGCAACGAAATTTTCGCCAAGGCCCGCGAGAAGGGCGTTATCGTCGCCTTCGAAGCTGCCGTTGCAGGCGGCATTCCGGTGATCAAGGCGATTCGCGAAGGCCTCTCGGCCAACCGCATCAACTGGGTTGCCGGGATCATCAACGGCACCGGTAACTTCATCCTCACCGAAATGCGCGAGAAAGGCCGTGCATTCCCTGATGTGCTGGCCGAAGCCCAGGCATTGGGCTACGCCGAAGCCGATCCGACCTTCGACGTCGAAGGTATCGACGCGGCGCACAAGCTGACCATTCTGGCGTCCATCGCCTTTGGTATTCCGCTGCAGTTCGACAAGGCCTATACCGAAGGCATCACCAAGTTGACCACGGCTGACGTCAACTACGCCGAGGCACTGGGCTATCGCATCAAGCACCTGGGCGTGGCCCGCAGCACTGCCAATGGTATCGAGCTGCGCGTCCATCCGACCCTGATTCCGTCGGACCGCCTGATCGCCAATGTCAACGGCGTGATGAACGCTGTGATGGTCAATGGCGATGCGTCGGGTTCGACCTTGTTCTACGGCGCGGGTGCCGGCATGGAGCCGACCGCCTCCTCGGTTATTGCCGACCTGGTGGACGTGGTTCGTGCCATGACCTCGGACCCGGAAAACCGTGTGCCGCACCTGGCGTTCCAGCCAGACTCGCTGTCTGCTCACCCGATTCTGCCAATCGAAGCCTGCGAAAGTGCTTACTACTTGCGTATTCAGGCCAAGGATCATCCGGGCGTGCTGGCCCAGGTGGCGAGCATCCTTTCGGAGCGCGGTATCAATATCGAATCGATCATGCAGAAGGAAGTCGAGGAACACGACGGCCTGGTACCGATGATCCTGCTGACTCACCGAGTGCTCGAGCAGCGTATGAACGACGCCATCACCGCGCTGGAAGCCCTGCAGGATGTCGTGGGCAACGTGGTGCGTATTCGCGTCGAACAACTGAACTGAGCAGTCTTTGCGTTAGAGGAATAGGTCATGCGTTACATCAGTACCCGCGGCCAGGCACCGGCCCTGAATTTTGAAGACGTGTTGCTGGCAGGTCTCGCCAGCGATGGCGGCCTGTACGTGCCTGAGAACCTGCCACGCTTCACCCAGGAAGAGATCGCTTCCTGGGCTGGTCTGCCGTACCACGAACTGGCATTCCGAGTGATGCGCCCGTTCGTCACCGGCAGCATTGCCGATGCCGATTTCAAGAAGATTCTCGAAGAAACCTACGGTGAGTTCGCCCACGCAGCCGTTGCTCCACTGCGTCAGCTGAACAGCAACGAGTGGGTGCTTGAACTGTTCCACGGCCCGACCCTGGCATTCAAGGATTTCGCCCTGCAACTGCTGGGTCGCCTGCTTGACCATGTTCTGGTCAAGCGCGGCGAGCGCGTGGTGATTATTGGCGCTACCAGCGGCGACACCGGCTCGGCTGCTATCGAAGGTTGCCGCCGTTGCGACAACGTCGATATCTTCATCCTGCACCCGCACCAGCGTGTTTCCGAGGTTCAGCGCCGCCAGATGACAACCATCTTCGGTGAGAACATCCACAACATCGCCATCGAAGGTAACTTCGATGACTGCCAGGAAATGGTCAAGGCCAGCTTCGCTGACCAGGGCTTCCTCAAGGGCACGCGCCTGGTGGCCGTGAACTCGATCAACTGGGCGCGGATCATGGCCCAGATCGTCTACTACTTCCACGCTGCCCTGCAGTTGGGTGGCCCGGCGCGTTCGGTTGCCTTCTCGGTGCCAACCGGTAACTTCGGTGACATCTTCGCCGGCTACCTGGCACGTAACATGGGCCTGCCGATCAGCCAACTGATCGTCGCGACCAACCGCAACGACATCCTGCACCGCTTCATGAGCGGTAATCAGTACGTCAAGGAAACCCTGCACGCGACCCTGTCGCCGTCGATGGACATCATGGTCTCGTCGAACTTCGAGCGTCTGCTGTTCGACCTGCATGGGCGTAACGGTGCGGCCATCGCTGAGTTGATGGACAACTTCAAGCAGGGCGGCGGTTTCAGCGTCGAGCAGGATCGCTGGACCGAAGCGCGCAAGCTGTTCGACTCGTTGGCGGTCGACGACGCGCAAACCTGCGAGACCATCGCTGATGTCTTTGCCCAGACCGGCGAAGTGCTCGACCCGCACACCGCCATCGGCGTCAAAGCCGCTCGTGAGTGCCGTCGTAGCCTGGACACTCCGATGGTGGTGCTGGGCACAGCGCACCCGGTCAAGTTCCCGGAAGCGGTCGAGAAGGCGGGTGTTGGCAAGGCACTTGAGCTGCCGGCTCACCTGGCCGATCTGTTCAGCCGTGAAGAGAAATGCACGGTGTTGGCGAATGACCTGAAGGCTGTACAAGCTTTCGTCAGCCAGCATGGCAATCGCGGCAAGCCGCTGTAATCGGCTGATCCGAGAAGAGAAAAACCCGTCATTTGACGGGTTTTTTTTCGCTCGCGTTTATGGTGAGTTGATTGTGGACTTATCCCGGCAGCGTTTCGGAATTGTCCTATGGGATGTCTGTGAGGGGTTTTCTAGAGTGTACCCGCGTGTTCGACCGATCACGCCTGCTACAGGAAAACCGCCATGCAAACCCTTAATGTACTGGTGCTTCAAGAGCAGCCCTTTCAGCTGATGGCATTGCATCAAATGCTCAACGCCAATGGGGTGTTCAACGTGCTCACTGCTGATACCCTGGCATCAGCCATGGACGTACTGACGCGTTGCAAGCAGGTCGACCTGTTGATCTGCGATGACGCCATGTCTGAGCAGGCGAGTGAGGCATTGCTGGCGTACCTGCTCGATCACTCAGGCGTCAGGGCGCTGCTCGTTGTCGGTGAGGTAGATCCCACGTCACCCAACAGCCTCTGCGCCAGGGCGCGCGCGCAAGGGGTATGGGTGTTGGGTGGCCTGCCATGGCCTGTTACGGTGCCGGCGCTGGACCAGCAGTTGCGTCGCTACCGTGAAGGGTATTCATGTGCCGGCGCACGGCCCCAGTCGCTCATGTCGACTCAAGGCGTCTGCGCCGCAGCGTCTGCTGCCCGCTGATCGAAAAAGTGCCGGGCGTCATTCAGGTAGCTGTCGCGCAGCTCCGGATCCAGCCAGCGGGCATAGGCTGTTGGCATCAGGTCCTGACGCAGTGACTGCAGCAACTGATCAATGTGCTTGATGGCTTCGTTACCTTGCGGGGTATCTGAACAGCCGACGTGGGTGAACTGATAGCGTGGGAGGCTTTTGAGCGGGTATACCGTCAGGTGGTCCGCGTTCAGTTGCTGCTGTTTGCTCAGGTAGCGGATTTCCGGCAGATAGCCCAGTAACAGGTGCAGGCGCCCTAGATGTTGCATCTGCAGCAGGTTGGTCACGGCATCGTTGCCATAGTGTCGACTCAGGGTCTCCTGAGGCGCGGCTTTCAACATGTCATCGATGACCGGGCCGTAGCTGCGTTCGGCGACGATTCCGAGTTTGAGCAAGCGACTGGCAAGCAGCGCTTCCAGGTCGACCTTGCCATCCTTGAGAAACGGCGTGATCAGCGAGGCGTCCTGTTTGCGCACGACCAAGCCGTTACTCAATGCGCCGAGGTTCGGGATTGAATACGTCACATAGCGGTCGCGTTCAGGTGTCCAGATCAACGTCGGGTCGCAGGTGAAGGTCGGCGATTGCAGCATTTGCAGGGCACGTGCGCGGTTCACCCTGACGATACTGTGATCGTACTCGGGCATATTGGCGATCAGCTCTTTGAGTAACAGGTCGACCACACCCTGGCCTTTCTGTGGGCCTTCAAAGATTGTCAGTGGCGGAAGGTCGCGCAGCAGCCAAGTCAGCGTTTCCTTGGCCGAGGCGGAAGTCGGCAGGGCAATGCCGAGCAGTATGCCCAGCACAGCGCCGAGCATGCTCCGTTTGCGCGCCCTGTTCAGACCGCGCCCTGCTCGCGCAGGCGGGCGACTGCCTTTGGGTCATAGCCCAGGTCCTTCAGCAGGGCATCGGTATGGGCGCCCAGCTCGGGCCCCACCCAATCGCTTGAGCCGGGCGTTTCGGACAGTTTGGGCACGATGCCAGGCATCTTGAAGGGCTTGCCATCGGGCAGCCTGGCCTGGAGGAACATCTCGCGAGCGAGGAATTGAGGGTCGCTGAACATGTCTTCGGCAGAGTAGATGCGGCTGGCAGGCACTTGTGCGTCGTTCAGCGTCTGCATCAGGGCGTCCAGTGGCAGGCTCTGGGCCCAGCGGTCGATCACCCCATAGAGTTCGTCACGGCGCAGGTCGCGGCCATCGTTGCTGGCCAGTGCCGGATCGTCGGCCAGGTCGTCGCGCCCAATCGCGTGCATGAAGCGCTTGAAGATCGCATCGCCATTGGCGCCGATCTGCACGTGCTTGCCGTCGGCACTGGTATGGATCGATGACGGTGTGATGCCGGGCATGATGTTGCCGGTGCGTTCACGAATGAAACCGAACACGTCGAACTCCGGGACCATGCTTTCCATCATGGCAAAGATGGCTTCATACAGAGCAACGTCGACCACTTGGCCCTGGCCGCCATTGACTTCGCGATGACGCAGGGCCATCAGTGCGCCAATCACACCCCACAAGGCGGCGATGGAGTCGCCGATGGAGATGCCGGTGCGTACAGGCGGGCGGTCCTCGAAACCGGTGATGTAGCGCAGCCCGCCCATGGACTCGCCGACGGCACCGAAGCCGGGTTGGTCTTTCATCGGGCCGGTCTGACCGAAGCCGGAAAGCCGCACCATGACCAGTTTCGGGTTTAGTGCATGCAGGGTGTCCCAGCCCAGCCCGAGCTTTTCCAATACGCCGGGGCGGAAGTTCTCGATCAGGATGTCTGCGTCGCTGAGCAACTGCTTGAGGATGCCCAGGCCTTCGGGGTGTTTCAGGTTCAGTGTCAGCGACTTCTTGTTGCGTGCCTGCACGAACCACCACAGCGAAGTTCCTTCATACAGCTTGCGCCATTTGCGTAACGGGTCGCCGCCATCCGGGGACTCGACCTTGATCACCTCGGCGCCGAACTCGGCGCAGATACGCGAGGCAAAGGGGCCGGCGATCAGGGTGCCAAGTTCGATGACTTTCAAGCCGGCGAGTGGTTTGCTGGGCGTAGACATTAGGCATCCGTTGCAACTGGGCAGAGCACTGTTTTTATCACAGCTGTGCGACGACAGATACTGCTCTGGCGCAGGTTTGTAAGGGACTGGGTGTCGAGATCGGTTAGACTGGGCGACTTTCTTTTTTCGCAAGAAGCCCGTTCATGGCCCAGCCGTCCACTACCTACAAGTTTGAACTGAATCTTACTGACCTCGATCGCGGTGTGTATGAAAGCGTCAAGCAGACCATCGCCCGCCATCCTTCGGAAACCGAAGAGCGCATGGCCGTACGCCTGCTGGCTTATGCCTTCTGGTACAACGAGCAGTTGGCGTTCGGCCGAGGCTTGTCGGACGTCGACGAGCCGGCACTCTGGGAAAAGAGCCTGGATGATCGCGTCCTGCACTGGATTGAAGTTGGTCAGCCAGATGCCGATCGCCTGACCTGGTGCTCGCGACGCACAGAGCGCACCAGCCTGTTGGCCTATGGCAGCTTGCGTGTCTGGCAAACCAAGGTCGTCGATGCGGTCAAGGGGCTGAAGAACGTCAACATCGCAGCGGTGCCCCAGGACGTGCTGGAGACGCTGGCCACGGACATGCCTCGTGCAATCAAGTGGGACGTGATGATCAGTGAAGGGACCATTTTCGTCACCGATGATCGCGGTCAGCATGAAGTTCAGTTGGAGTGGCTGCTCGGCGAGCGCGTCTGAGCCCACCCTTCGTTTTCCCGAATGCCAGAGAAGCCCTTTTAGCCCCATGCGTATCGAACCGCGGCCCTTGCCGACCACGTTGCCTTTCCTTGGCGATCTGCCACCCCTGTTGACCCGTTTGTACGCTGCGCGTGGCGTGCAGTCCGAGGCCGAGCTGGATAAAAGCCTGGCGCGCCTGTTGCCGTACCAGCAGATGAAGGGTATTGATGCGGCGGTCGACCTGCTGGTCGAAGCCCTGGAGCAGCGCCAGCGTATTCTGATTGTCGGTGACTTCGATGCCGACGGCGCGACCGCCAGCACGGTGGGCATGCTCGGTTTGCGTTTGCTGGGGGCGGCCCACGTCGATTACCTGGTGCCCAACCGTTTCGAGTTCGGTTACGGCCTGACCCCGGAAATCGTTGCAGTAGCCCTGGAGCGTCAGCCTCAGTTGCTGATTACCGTGGACAACGGCATCTCCAGTGTCGAGGGCGTGGCGGCAGCCAAGGCCGCCGGGCTCAAGGTATTGGTGACCGATCACCATTTGCCCGGCAACGAACTGCCGGCAGCGGATGCCATCGTCAACCCGAACCAGCCGGGCTGCACCTTCCCGAGCAAGGCATTGGCCGGGGTAGGGGTGATCTTCTATGTGCTGATGGCGCTGCGGGCGCGGCTGCGCAGCCTCGGGCATTACGCCAACCGGCCGCAGCCGAACATCGGCGAACTGCTTGATCTGGTGGCCCTGGGCAGCGTCGCTGACGTTGTGCCGCTGGATGCGAACAACCGCATTCTGGTGCATCAGGGCCTGGAGCGCATCCGCGCCGGGCGGGCCCGGCCTGGGCTCAAGGCCATTCTGGAAGTGGCCCGACGTGACCATCGGCGTATTACCTCGACTGACCTTGGGTTCATTCTCGGCCCACGGCTCAATGCGGCCGGGCGTCTGGATGACATGAGCCTGGGCATTGAATGCCTGCTCAGCGAGGATGCGGGCCAGGCGCAGGAAATGGCGGCCCAGCTTGACGAGTTGAACCAGGACCGCAAATCCATCGAGCAGGGCATGCAGCGTGAGGCGCTGGCCCAGCTCAAGGACTTGCCACTGGAGTCGATGCCGTTCGGCCTATGCCTGTTCGAGCCCGACTGGCACCAAGGCGTCATCGGTATTCTCGCCTCGCGACTGAAGGAGCGTTACCACCGCCCGACCATCGCCTTTGCCGATGCCGGGGAGGGGATGCTCAAGGGCTCGGCCCGCTCGGTGCCGGGGTTCCATATCCGCGATGCACTGGACGCGGTAGCTGCTCGCCATCCTCAGTTGATCAGCAAGTTCGGTGGCCACGCGATGGCGGCCGGTCTGTCATTACCGGCAGAACACTTTCCGGCGTTCGCTCAGGCCTTTGATGAGGAAGTGCGTCGGCAATTGCGTGAAGAAGACCTGACCGGTCGGTTGTTGTCCGACGGCAGCCTTTCGGCTGAGGAGTTTCACCTGGAACTGGCGCGGGCGTTGCGTCATGCCGGTCCATGGGGGCAACACTTCCCTGAACCGCTGTTTCACGGGGTGTTTCAACTGGTCGAGCAGCGGGTGGTGGGTGAGCGCCACCTGAAAGTGGTGCTCAAGAGTGAGTGTGGCTCGGTCAAGCTCGACGGTATTGCCTTTGGCATTGATCGGGATATCTGGCCCAACCCTACCGTGCGTTGGGTGGAACTGGCCTACAAACTCGACCTCAACGAGTTCCGAGGGCAGGAAACCGTGCAATTGATGATCGTCCATATGGAGCCGCGCTGATTGCAGGGAGCAAAGTGGTCTAGGCTCTAAAAAGGGTTGATCGGGTCGAAGAGCCTGCGGGGAAGATTCTGTGGTCGGCCGATCAATGCCTCTGGAGCCTTACCACTTAATTTGAGAGGTGCCCCATGAGCTTGCTGCTTGAGCCCTACACCCTGCGCCAACTGACCCTGCCCAACCGAATCGCCGTATCACCCATGTGCCAGTATTCGGCCGCGGATGGGCTGGCCAATGACTGGCATCTTGTACATCTGGGGAGCCGCGCGGTCGGTGGTGCCGGGTTGGTCTTTACTGAAGCGACTGCGATCACCGCCGAAGGCCGGATCACCGCTCAGGACCTTGGCCTGTGGAACGATGCACAAATCGCCCCATTGCAACGTATTACCCGGTTCATAACTGCCCAAGGCGCGGTACCCGGCATTCAGTTGGCGCATGCCGGGCGTAAGGCCAGCACCCATCGGCCCTGGCTTGGCAAGCGTGGCAGCGTCAAACCCGAAGACGGTGGCTGGGTACCGGTGGGGCCGTCGAAAATTGCCTTCGACCCTGAGCACACCGCCCCCAGTGAATTGAGCGTGGCGCAGATTCACGAGGTGATTCAGGCCTTCGTCAGTGCGGCCAAGCGTGCATTGACGGCCGGCTTCAAAGTGGTCGAGGTGCATGCCGCCCATGGTTATCTACTGCACCAGTTCCTGTCGCCCTTGAGTAATCAGCGCCGTGATGAGTACGGCAGCAGCTTTGAAAACCGAATTCGTTTGACGCTGCAGGTCACCGAAGCTGTCCGTGAGGTCTGGCCCCGTGATCTGCCCGTATTCGTACGGGTGTCGGCCACTGATTGGGTCGAGGATGGCTGGAACCCGGATGAAACCGTCGAATTGGCCAGACGCCTGAAAGCACTGGGGGTCGATTTGATCGATGTGTCCTCCGGCGGGACCTCCGTACATGCCGAAATCCCGATCGGGCCAGGCTACCAGACCCGATTTGCCGAGCGGGTACGCAAGGAGTCGGAAATCGCTACCGGCACAGTGGGCATGATCACCGAGCCGGCCCAGGCCGAACATATCCTGCGCACTGGTCAGGCCGACATTATCCTGCTGGCCCGAGAGCTGCTGCGCGATCCTTATTGGCCGCTGCATGCCGATGATGACCTGGGCGGCAACAAGGCGGTCTGGCCTGCTCAATACCAGCGAGCCACCAGCCGCGAGCAGCCGATTCACGAGTCGGATTTGCGTGATTGAAGGCGAGCCTTCATCGTCGACGCTCTGGAAAGCATCGCAGGCAAGCCCGCTGCTGCCATTTGGGCTTGCCTGCGCTTGGGCGGTCAGTGCTTGAACATTACATGGCGGATGCAGGTGTAGTCCTCTAGCCCGTACATCGACATGTCCTTGCCGTACCCGGACAGCTTTTGCCCGCCGTGCGGCATTTCACTGACTAGCATGAAGTGGGTGTTCACCCAAGTGCAGCCGTACTGAAGGCGTGCCGAGATACGGTGTGCACGGCCCACGTCGGCGGTCCAGATTGAGGAGGCCAAGCCGTAGTCGGAGTCGTTGGCCCAGGCCACTACTTGTGTTTCATCCTCGAAACGGGTCACGGAAACCACTGGGCCAAACACTTCACGGCGGACGATTTCATCGTCCTGCTGGGCGTCGGCCAGTACGGTTGGCTCGAAGAAGAAACCATGGCCCGGCACTGATTTGCCGCCCGTGATCAGACGGATATGTGGCTGGGCAATCGCGCGCTCGACGAAGCCGGCAACGCGCTCACGGTGCTGGGCGGTGATCAATGGGCCGAGTTCGGTACTGGGGTCGCCTTGCTTGCCGTACTTGATGGTGGACACCGCCTTGCCGAGTTTCTCGACAAAACGTTCATAGATACCGCTCTGGGCGTAGATGCGGCAGGCGGCAGTGCAGTCCTGGCCTGCGTTGTAGAAGCCGAACGTGCGGATGCCTTCGACGGCGGCATCGATGTCAGCGTCGTCAAAGATGATGACCGGTGCCTTGCCGCCCAGCTCCATGTGCATGCGTTTCACGCTGTCGGACGTGCTGGAAATGATGTTGGCGCCGGTGGCGATGGAGCCGGTCAGCGAGACCATGCGCACTTTCGGGTGAGTCACCAGCGGCGTGCCGACACTCGGGCCACAACCAAACAGGATGTTGAGGACCCCCGCCGGAAAGATCGGTGCGGCCAGTTCGGCCAGGCGCAGGGCCGTCAGAGGGGTCTGTTCCGAGGGCTTGAGCACCACGGTATTGCCGGCGGCCAGCGCGGGGGCGATCTTCCAGGCGACCATCATCAGTGGGTAGTTCCACGGAGCGATGGAGGCAACAACACCGATCGGGTCGCGACGGATCATCGACGTATGCCCCGGCAAATACTCGCCCGCCGCCGAGCCGCTCAGGCAACGGCTGGCACCGGCGAAGAAGCGGAATACATCAGCAATGGCCGGGATCTCGTCATTCAGGGCCGCGTGGTACGGTTTGCCGCAGTTGTCCGACTCCAGTTTTGCCAGCTCGCCACCATGCGCTTCGATGGCATCGGCCAGTTGCAGCAATAGGTGTGAGCGGTCTTTCGGCGTCGTCTGCGACCAGCTTTCAAAGGCCAGGTCTGCCGCGCGGACGGCGCTGTCGACTTGCGCTTCGCTGGCTTCATTGATTTCTACCAGCACGCTGCCCTGTGCCGGGTTGATCACTGGGTAGGCGCTACCTTCGCCGGCAACCAGTTGGCCGTTGATCAGCAGTTTGGTTTGCATGTTCGAGTCCTCCAGGAGTTATTTGCCGCTGCCGGCAACGCTTTCGCCGCCGCGGGTCAGGTAGTAGGCGCCAAGGATCGGCAGCATGGTCACCATCATCACCAGCATTGCAACGACGTTGGTGACAGGTACATCGCGTGGCCGGCTGAGCTGATTGAGCAGCCAGATCGGCAGGGTGCGCTCATGGCCGGCGGTAAAGGTGGTGACGATGATTTCATCGAACGACAGGGCAAAGGCCAGCATCCCGCCCGCCAACAGGGCTGAACCCAGGTTGGGCAGAACGATGAAGCGGAAGGTCTGCCAGCCATCGGCACCCAGGTCCATGGACGCCTCGATCAGGCTTTGCGAGGTTCGGCGCAGGCGAGCGATGACGTTGTTGTAGACGATCACCACGCAGAAGGTGGCGTGGCCAACCACGATGGTGAAAATACCCGGTTCGATGCCCAGGCGCTTGAACGCGGAGAGCAGGGCGATACCGGTGATGATGCCAGGCAGGGCAATCGGTAGGATCAGCATCAGCGAGATGCTTTCCTTGCCAAAGAAACTGCGCCGGTACAGGGCCGCCGAGGCCAGGGTTCCCAGTACCAGGGCAATCAGGGTGGCCATGCAGGCGACTTGCAACGAGAGCTTGATCGACTCCAGCACGTCAGGGCGCGAGAACGCCACGCTGATCCACTTCAGGGTGAAGCCCTGAGGCGGAAAACTGAAGGCGGCGTCTTCAGTGTTGAAGGCGTAGAGGAAGATGATCAGGATCGGGAAGTGCAGGAACACTAGCCCGCCCCAGGCAGCCAGGCGCAGGCCCAGGGACGCTTTTTCAGAGTGCATCGAAGGCCCCCAGTCGTTTGACGATGGACAAGTAGATGGCAATCAGCACGATCGGCACCAGGGTAAAGGCTGCGGCCATCGGCATGTTGCCGATAGCGCCTTGCTGGGCATACACCATGCTGCCGATGAAGTAGCCGGGCGGGCCGACCAGCTGCGGCACGATGAAATCGCCCAGGGTCAGCGAGAAGGTGAAGATCGAACCGGCGGCAATGCCCGGTATCGATAGCGGCAGGATGACCTGCATGAAGGTTTGCCGGGGTTTGGCGCCCAAGTCCGCCGAGGCTTGCAGCAATGAGGGCGGCAGGCGTTCCAGCGATGCCTGGATCGGCAGGATCATGAACGGCAGCCAGATGTAGACGAACACCAGAAAACGGCCCAGGTGCGAGGTCGACAGGGTGCTGCCGCCAACGCCGGGAATACCGAGGATGACATGCAGTACTGGCTCCAGATTCAGTTGCTGAATGAACCACTGGGCAACCCCGCCCTTGGCCAGCAGCAGGGTCCAGGCATAGGCCTTGACGATGTAGCTGGCCCACATAGGCATCATCACGGCAATGTAGAAAAAGGCCTTGGTCTTGCCACTGGTATAGCGCGCCATATAGTAGGCAATCGGGAATGCCACCACTGCACTGGCCAGGGAGACCGCGACGGCCATACCCAGGGTGCGCAGGATGATGTCGAAGTTTGACGGGTTGAACAGGGCGGTGAAGTTCGCCAGGGTCAGCTCTGGGGTGACCGCCATGGTGAAGTCGTCGAAGGTGTAGAACCCTTGCCAGAGCAACGTCAGCAGTGAACCCAGGTAAATCGCCCCGAACCAGATCAGTGGCGGCACCAGCAGCAAGGCCAGGTACAGGTTCGGCCGTCGGTAGAGCAGGTTGGAGAAGCGTCGCAGCGCAGACTCGTGCTGTGCGGGTGCCTGTTTATCCAGGGTCAGGCTCATCTTACTGCCCCTCGTGCAACGCGGTTTCCTGCAGGGCAGTCATGGCCTCGCGGGCCCAACGCGCTGTCAGGCGTTGGCCAGGCTGAAATACCGGCGACTGGGGTTGCCACTGGTTATTGGCCTGGCTCACTGCCAGGGTCTGGCCGCTGTCCAGCGTCAGTTCGTAGCGTGTGGCGCTGCCCTGATACTGAATGTCATGGAGCAGCCCGCTGACCTGTACCTCATGGCTGGCCAAGGGGCCTTCGCCGAAGCGGATATGTTCCGGGCGAATGGAGAACGGCAGGTTGCTGCCATTGAGCTGTTGGGCCAGCTCGCCGCGGACCACGTTGGAGGTGCCGACGAACTCGGCGACGAACGTGGTGGCCGGCTGCATGTAAAGATTGCGTGGGGTATCGACCTGTTCGATGCGCCCTCGGTTGAATACGGCTACGCGATCAGACATCGACAGCGCTTCGGTCTGATCGTGGGTGACGAAGATGAAGGTAATGCCCAACTGACGCTGGAGCTTCTTCAGCTCACTCTGCATCTGCTCGCGCAGCTTCAGGTCGAGGGCGCCCAAGGGTTCGTCTAGCAACAGTACGCGCGGCCGGTTGACCAGGGCGCGGGCCAGGGCCACGCGCTGGCGTTGACCGCCGGACAGTTGTGCCGGCTTGCGCGCGCCGTAGCCCCCCAGCGCGACCATGGCCAAGGCTTCTTCTGCGCTGGCGTGGCGTTCGTTTTTTGAGACGCCTTTGACCTTCAGGCCGTAGGCGACGTTATCGAGAACGTTCATGTGCGGGAACAGGGCATAGTCCTGAAACACCGTGTTGACGTCACGCTGATAGGGCGGCAGGCCGGCAGCCTCCACGCCGTGTATGCGAATCGAGCCGGCACTGGGTTGTTCGAAACCGGCGATCAGTCGCAAGCAGGTCGTCTTGCCTGAGCCGGACGGGCCCAGCATGGAGAAGAACTCGCCGTCCTGAATATCAATGGAAACCCGGTCTACGGCCTTCACTTCGCCGAACAGGCGGGAAACGTGGGTGAACTGGACTGCAAGCGTCATGGTGCGGTGCTCCGGATAGGCGTAAGGGCGCGCAGCGCGCCCAACGCCTGGACTGCTGAAATCGATGTAAGGTGTCTCTCAAGGCATTGACCTTGCCGGTGCAGGGTTGTCACTGCTTCGGCAAGGTCGGCACCTGAAGCTGTCAGCGACCGCCCATGATCGCGATGTAGTCTTGAGTCCAGCGGCTGTAAGGCACGAACTTGCCACCTTCGGCCTGTGGGGTCTTCCAGAAGGCGATCTTGTCGAACTGGTCGAAGCCGTTGGTTGCACAGCCTTCTGCGCCCAGCAGTTCACTGGCCTTGCAGGCCGCAGGGACGGCGGGCAGCGAGCCGAACCAGGCCGCTACATCGCCCTGGACCTTCGGTTGCAATGACCAGTCCATCCACTTGTACGCGCAGTTGGGGTGCTTGGCTTCGGCATGCAGCATGGTGGTGTCCGCCCAGCCAGTGGCGCCTTCCTTGGGAATGGTCGAGGACACAGGCTGTTGCTCGGCTTTCAGGCCGTTGACCATGTAGCCCCATGAGCTGGAGGCAACCACGCCTTCGTTTTTCACGTCGCTCATCTGGACGGTTGCGTCATGCCAATAGCGGTGAATCAGCGGTTGCTGCTGACGCAGCAGGTCAAGCACGGCCTTGTACTGGGTTTCGGTGAGTTCATAGGGGTTCTGAATGCCCAGTTCCGGTTTGGCCGATTTCAGGTAGAGCGCCGCGTCGGCAATGTAGATAGGGCCGTCGTAGGCCTGGACCCGGCCCTTGTTGGGTTTGCCGTCTGGCAGGTTCTGCGGTTCGAACACCACGCTCCAGCTGGTCGGGGCCTGCTTGAACACATTGGTGTTGTACATCAGCACGTTCGGGCCCCATTGGTACGGGGTACCATAGACTTGCTTGTTGACCACATACCATGCGCCATCTTTCAGGCGCGGATCGAGGTTCTTCCAGTTGGGGATCAGTGCGGTATTGATCGGCTGTACGCGTTTGCCAACGATCAGGCGCAGGGAGGCATCGCCCGAGGCGGTGACCAGATCGTAACCGCCTTTGGCCATCAGGCTGACCATCTCGTCGGAGGTCGCGGCGGTTTTCACGCTGACCTTGCACCCGGTCTCTTTCTCGAAACCGGTTACCCAGTCGTAGTTCTTGTCACTTTCGCCGCGTTCGATGTAGCCGGGCCAGGCGACGATATCCAGTTGGCCTTCGCCCGCGCCAACAGCCTTGAGTGGTTCGGCCGCTTGCAGACTGGCACTGGCCAGCAGCGCGGTAGCCAGGGAGCTGAGCACAGCAGTCTTGTTCACGAACATGGTTATCCCTCTTCTTTAAATTATGGTCGGGGCAGTAGTGAAGGCGTTATCTGATCTACTTCTTATTAGCGTAGTGCGGTTCTGCGGGTCTAACCCCATGGTTCGCCCTGGCGGGCCATGATGTGCCGGACCACGCTGTAGTCCTGCAGTGAGTCGCTGGACAAGTCCTTGCCATACCCGGAGCGCTTGAGCCCGCCGTGAGGCATTTCGCTGACCAGCATGAAATGGCTGTTGATCCAGGTGCAGCCATACTGCAGTCGAGCCGCGACCTGCAGGGCTTTATCCAGGTTCTGCGTCCATACCGATGAGGCCAGGCCGTATTCGGAGTCGTTGGCCCAGTCCACGGCCTGGGACAGTTCGTCGAAGCGGGTGACGGTTACCACCGGGCCGAATACCTCACGCTGGACAATTTCGTCGGTCTGTTTGCAGCCAGCCAGCAGGGTCGGCTGGTAAAAGAAACCTGGCCCGGAATGCACCGCAGCCCCAGTGATGCGTTCAATGTGGGGCTGGCTCAGGGCGCGCTCGACGAAGCTTGCGACCCGGTCCCGCTGGCGGATACTGATCAGTGGGCCGATCTCGTTGTCGGCATCGCGCTTGCCGGCAAAGCGTACGCTGGAAACGGCGCTGCCGAGCTCGCTGACCAGCCGATCATGGATGCCGGCTTGGGCATAGATGCGACAGGCCGCGGTGCAGTCCTGGCCGGCGTTGTAGTAACCGTAGGTGCGTACAGCCTCGACGACGGCCTTGAGGTCGGCATCGTTGCAGACGATCACCGGTGCCTTGCCGCCCAGTTCCAGGTGTGTGCGCTTCAGGGTTTTGGCCGCGCTCTGGAGGATTTTCTGGCCGGTGACGATATCGCCGGTCAACGACACCATGCGTACCGCCGGGTGGCTGACCAAGTGGCTGCCAACCCCCTCGCCACCGCCACAGACAATATTCAGTACCCCGCGTGGCAGGCGTTCGGCCAGCGCCGGGGCCAGTGCCAGGATCGACAGTGGTGTGTGCTCGGAAGGTTTGAACACCACGGTGTTGCCGGCGGCCAGCGCAGGCGCGATCTTCCAGGCGGCCATCATGATCGGGTAGTTCCATGGCGCAATCGAGGCGACCACACCGAGTGGATCACGGCGCACCATGCTGGTGTAGCCGGGCAGGTACTCACCGGCCAGTTGACCGGTCTGGCAGCGCACGGCCCCGGCGAAGAACCGGAACACGTCGATGGCGGCTGTCAGGTCGTCCTGGCGTGCCAAATGCAGGGGTTTTCCGCAGTTCATGGCGTCAAGGCGTGCCAGCAGGTCTGCCTGCGCTTCGATGGCATCGGCAATCGAGAGCAGGGCGCTGGAGCGTTGCTGTGGTGTTGTGCGGGCCCAGCCAGCAAATGCCCGTTGAGCCGCCTGAATGGCCTGTTCGACCTGCTCGGTGCTGGCGTCGGCAACCTGGGTCAGCACCTCGCCGGTCGCAGGATTGAGGATCGCTTCGGCCCGACCGTGACCGGCCACCTGTTCGCCGTCAATCAGCAGATGGGTCAGCAGTGGGGGCGTGCCAGCCATAGTGCGAGTTCTCTCTTGTTCTGTCGGTGCCAAGTGCTTCGTCGGGAAGCCTGGGGCCTTGCGTGCTCGTCACAGAGAGACTAGTGGCCATGAGCTAGGTCTACAAATTCTAAATACTGAAGGCTGCGTTCGATTAAATAGATGGCTTGCGCCCGGAGGGTTGTTCGCGGGCCACGGTGAGAAAGGGGTCGACCAAGGCCGGCCTTGCCGTGCCTCGGCGCCAGGCCAGCCCGACGTCGAGGGTCTGGTTGAGGTCGGCCAGGGGGCGGGCCTCGATAATGTCGCCCTCCAGCGACCAGGGGCGGTAGGTCATGTCCGGTTGTATCGAAACCCCCAGGCCGGCCGCGACCAGGCTGCGCACCGCTTCGGTGGAGGCGGTGCGAAGGCTGATGTTGGCCTGCAGGCCGGCACCCGCCCAGATGCGCTGGGCATTACGCTCCATTTCATCGACGTTGAGCTGGATCAGCGGTTCGCGGGCAACGTCGGCCAGGCTGATGCTGTCGTGTTCGAGCAGGGGGTGACGCGCGGGCAGCCAGAGCCTGTGGGGTGAGTGGGTAAGGACTTCAGTCTGCAGGGCCAGGCGGTCTTCAAGGTTGGACAGGATCAGTACCCCGACATCAATTTCACCGTTGACCAACAGGTGCTCGATGTAGGGGCGTTCATCCTCGGTCACGCGGATATCGACATTCGGGTAGGCCCGCTGGAAGCGCGTCAGCAGGTCGGCCAGGTAGTAACCGGCGACCAGGCTGGTTACGCCAATGGTCAGTTGCCCGGCAACCTGATCGGTACTCTGCTGCAGGCTGCGCTTGGCATTGTCGACCGTGGCGAGGATCAGGTGGGCCTGACGCAGGAACTGATGGCCCTGATGGGTCAGGGTCATTCCCTTGGCGTGCCGGCTGAACAGGCTGACGCCGATGTCTTGCTCCAATTGCTGGATCGCCAGGGTCAGGGTTGATTGGGAAATGAACGCGGTTTGAGCGGCGGCGGAAATGGACCCGGTTTCAGCGACGGCGATGAAATGGCGGATCTGGCGCAAGGTCATCATGGCGTTGGCTTTTATGAGTTTTTATGGGATTGGTGAGTCTATATCGTTTTTATCAATAGGCGTGTTTTGCGTCGGGTGCAACATCCAGAAGCAAATACACCGGTATGCAAGAAAGCTGATCGGCTTAATCTGGACGGCAGTTTTTCGTCCCTCTCCTGGAGGTTGTGAATGGATACCCGTGGCTTGCTCGACCAACTACTCAAATCCGGCAAGGACCTGTTGCAGAATCAGGCTGGCAATGTGACTGCCGCAAAGGCTACCAAGAGCGGCGGGCTTGGCAGCTTGCTCTCGGGCGCCGGAGGCGGCGCGCTGGCTGCCGGAGCCATGGGTTTGTTGCTGGGTAACAAGAAGGCGCGCAAGTATGGTGGCAAGGCGTTGACCTATGGCGGTTTGGCCGCCCTGGGTGTGCTGGCCTACAAGGCGTATGGCAACTGGCAGGCCAGTCAGGCCTCGGCACCGAAGGGCGAGCCGCAGACCCTTGATCGCCTGCCTCCTGCGCAGGTCGAACAGCACAGCCAGGCGATCCTCAAGGCGCTGGTGGCGGCAGCCAAGGCCGATGGGCATGTCGATGAGCGCGAACGTGCACTGATCGAGGGTGAGTTCGTCAAACTGACGCCGGATCAGGCATTACGCCACTGGTTGCATGCCGAGCTGAACAAACCCCTGGATCCGGCGGATGTTGCCCGTGCAGCCAGTACGCCGGAAATGGCCGCTGAAATGTACATTGCCAGTGTCATGCTGGTAGATGAAGAGCATTTCATGGAGCGCGCCTACCTTGATGAGCTGGCCAGGCAACTGGGGCTCGACCCGGCATTGAAGCAGGCGCTGGAGGCACAGGTTCGCGAGGCCTGAGGTCAAAAAGTATGGGCTGATTGCCATTATTTATGGCTTTCGGCCAGTTCCATGCGCTATGTCAGCCGCAAAAGCGACGAGTGGCGGGCTATAATCCGCCCATTTTTCCGCTCGCGTAGAACACTTGAGGGCTGACTGTGAATAACTGGACACTGCGCCAACGGATCCTGGCGAGCTTCGCCGTGATCATCGCCATCATGTCGTTGATGGTGGTTGCTGCCTACTCACGCCTGGTGACGATCGAGTCCGGTGAGGAGGATGTGCGTGCCAACAGCATCCCGGGTGTCTACTACAGTTCGATGATTCGTGGCGCCTGGGTCGATAGCTATGTGACCACCCAACAGTTGGTTGGGTTGAGTGACAACCGTGAAATCACCAGTGCTGACATGGCGCTCTACAAAAGCTTCGACGAGCGCGTGAAGCAACACATGGCCAGCTACCAGGCAACCATCGAGGACGCAGAAGAAAAAACCAACTTCGAGGAGTTCGCGCGTCTTGAACAAGCGTACTTGGCTACCCTCGACAAAGTGCTTGAGGCCTATCGCAGCAAAAACTACCCAGAGGCACGGCGTCTGTTGGAGCAGGAGCTGACGCCTGCCTGGATAAATGGCCGTAAAAACCTGACTGCAGTGATCGAGCGTAGCCGTCATCTGGCCGAAGATGCGACCTCGTCGATCGTCAGCGCCGTGTCTACCGCCAAGGTCAGCATGATCATTTCGTTGTTGATGGCGATTGTGGCTGCCACTGTCTGCGGTCTGGTGCTGATGCGTGCGATCAGTACGCCGATGCAACTGATTGTTCGCGCTTTGGATGGGCTGCGCAGTGGTGACCTCAGTGTGCGCCTGGACCTCCACCGCAAGGATGAGTTCGGTGCGGTGGAAACCGGTTTCAACGACATGATGGTCGAGTTGACCAATCTGGTATCCCAGGCCCAGCGTTCTTCGGTGCAGGTGACCACCTCGGTCACTGAAATTGCCGCCACCTCCAAGCAGCAGCAGGCAACCGCTACGGAAACCGCAGCGACCACCACTGAAATTGGTGCTACCTCACGGGAAATTGCCGCCACCTCGCGCGACCTGGTGCGCACCATGACCGAGGTGACCAGCGCCGCCGATCAGGCCTCCATCCTGGCTGGTTCCGGGCAGCAGGGCCTGGCACGCATGGAAGAGACCATGCTTCAGGTCATGGGGGCTGCGGACCTGGTGAACAACAAGTTGTCGATCCTCAATGAGAAGGCCGGCAATATCAATCAGGTGGTCGTGACCATCGTCAAGGTGGCCGACCAGACCAACCTGCTGTCGCTCAATGCGGCGATTGAGGCCGAGAAGGCGGGCGAGTATGGTCGCGGCTTCTCGGTGGTGGCTACGGAAGTGCGCCGTCTGGCCGATCAGACCGCCGTGGCGACTTACGATATCGAGCAGATGGTGCGGGAGATTCAGTCGGCGGTTTCGGCAGGGGTCATGGGCATGGACAAGTTCTCCGAGGAAGTCCGCCGCGGCATGTTTGAGGTGCAGCAGGTCGGCGAGCAGCTCTCTCAGATCATTCAGCAGGTTCAAGCCCTTGCACCGCGTGTATTGATGGTCAATGAAGGCATGCAGGCCCAGGCCACAGGCGCCGAGCAGATCAATCATGCATTGGTTCAGTTGGGTGATGCCAGCAGCCAGACAGTGGAGTCGCTGCGTCAGGCCAGTTTTGCCATCGACGAGCTTAGCCAGGTCGCGAGCGGCCTGCGTGGCGGCGTTTCACGGTTCAAAGTCTGACACGCCGATGAACGACCTCCCGGCACACGGCAGCGCGGATGCGGCCAACAAGGGCAGACTCTTCCTGTTGTTTCGCATTGGTGATCAGCGTTTTGCCCTCGACACCCATGAAGTGGTTGAGGTTTTGCCACGTTTGCCACTCAAGCCTATTGCCCAGGCGCCACATTGGGTGGCCGGGGTGCTGGCCCACCGGGGCGCTCTGGTGCCGGTGATTGATGTTGGCGCGTTGAGCTTTGGCCAACCGGCACCTGTGCGTACCAGCACCCGACTGGTACTGGTGCATTACCGTGTCGATCCCGAACGGCCAGATTTGTTGCTGGGGCTGATTCTGGAGCAGGCCAGCAACACCTTGCGCTGTGATCCTGATGAGTTTCGCCCCTACGGCCTGGATAACAGCCAGGCGCCTTACCTGGGGCCGGTGCGCGAAGATGCGCAAGGCCTGCTGCAGTGGATTGGGGTTCAGGCGCTGTTGAGCGATGAGGTGCGCCAGTTGCTGTTTCCGGCCTTAGCCGAAGCGGGCCAGGAGCAGCAGGCATGAGCAGCCAGCAACGCTTCTTTCGCTTTCTTCAGGAACGTATTGGCCTGGATGTCGCCTCGGTGGGTGAAGCAATGGTCGAGCGCGCCTTGCATCAGCGCTGCGCTGCGGTTTCGGCACGTGATCTGGACGACTATTGGCTGCAAATGCAGCAGTCGAGTCAAGAGCAGCAGGCGCTGATCGAGGCGGTCATTGTCCCTGAAACCTGGTTCTTTCGTTACCCGGAGTCGTTCGCGGCGTTGGCCAGCCTGGCCCTCAAGCGACTGGCCGTGATCGCGGGTAGCAGGCCATTGCGTATTCTCAGCCTGCCGTGTTCGACCGGCGAAGAGCCCTACTCGATAGCCATGGCCTTGCTGGATGCTGGCGTCCCAGCGCAAGCGTTTCGTGTGGATGGTATCGACATCAGTGGCGGCTCTATAGCCCGTGCGAAACAGGCTGTGTATGGCCGAAACTCGTTTCGTGGCCAGCAGCAGCATTTTCGCCAGACGCATTTCAGTGAGTGTGCCGAGGGGCATCGACTGGATGAACGCGTGCGGCAACAGGTCAACTTGCAGGTTGGTAATGTACTGGACCCGATGCTGCGCACGCGTGAAGGGACGTACGATTTCGTCTTCTGTCGCAATTTGCTGATCTATTTTGACGTGCCCACTCAGCAACGGGTCTTTGAAGTGCTGAAGAGCCTGACCCACGAAGAAGGGGTCTTGTTCATTGGCCCGGCCGAGGGCAGCCTGCTGGCGCGCCTGGGTATGCGTCCCTTGGGTATTCCCCAATCATTTGCCTATGTCCGTCAGGCGCCGGTGGAACTGCCGGCGGAGCTGCCGGTCAGCAAGCCTGTGCCGGTATTGAAACCGGCACCAGTGGTTGTACCCCGCCCGGTGCTGGAACCTGCGCGACGGCCATTTACCGCGCCTCAGCTCAAGCCGCAACCACAGCCACAGGCCAGCACTGAGACCGCTGTGCAATTGCTGGCACAGATTGCCCAGTTGGCCAATAGCGGCAGCAGTGCGCAAGCACGTGCCGTGTGCGAGCGTTACTTGCGCGAGCATGAGCCTTGCGCCCAGGTGTTCTATTGGCTGGGGCTGCTTGCCGATACTGCCGGTGACAGTGCTGACGCTGTGCGGTACTACCGCAAGGCCCTGTATCTGGAGCCGCAGCACCCTGAGGCGCTGGTTCATCTGGCCGCCTTGTTGGCCTCTCAGGGTGACCTGGTCGGTGCGCGTCGATTGCAGGAGCGAGCGGGACGCTTGGAACGGGAGTCTGAACGATGAACGAGCACAAGGCATGGAGTGTGATTGCCAGCGACCAGCCGAGTATCGACGACTGCTGGAATCGCATCGGTGTTCACGGCGACAAGCAGTGCGCGTTGTTGGTCGAGCATGTTCATTGTCGTAACTGCGCTGTTTATGCGGCTGCGGCAACCCTTTTGCTTGACCGTTATGCCCTGTCTCAGGATGCGCATCAGCAAGCGGAGAGTGTCCAGAACATTGGCCCTACACGGTCCTTGCTGTTGTTTCGATTAGGCGATGAGTGGCTGGCCTTGGCATCGCGCTGCCTGGTGGAAGTCGCGCCGCTGCAATCGGTGCACTCCTTGCCGCATCAGCGTTCCCGGGTACTGCAGGGGGTTGCCAATGTGCGGGGGGCGCTGGTGCCATGCCTGTCGTTGGGGTACCTGCTTGGGCTTGAGGAGGGCGCGTCAACCTCGACGGTGTCGCGTGTGGTACCACGGATGTTGATTCTGGCCGCCGAAGGTGGCTCTGTCGTGGCGCCAGTTGACGAAGTAGAGGGCATTCATGCCCTTGAGCTGTTCCGGCTGACTCAGGACAGCCCGCCCGAAGAGCGCTTTACCGAGGCTGTTTTGCAATGGCGTGGGCGCACGGTGCGGGTGCTGGATGAAAAACAATTGCTGTCTGCCGTGAGCCGGAGCCTGTCATGACCCCAGAGCAAATGCGTGATGCGTCGTTGCTCGAACTGTTCAGCCTTGAGGCCGAAGCGCAGACCCAGGTGCTGAGCGCCGGGTTGTTGGCCTTGGAGCGCAATCCGCGGCAGGCGGATCAACTGGAAGCCTGTATGCGTGCGGCGCACTCGCTCAAGGGCGCAGCGCGCATTGTCGGGGTTGACGCCGGGGTCAGCGTTGCCCACGTCATGGAAGATTGCCTGGTTGGTGCGCAGGAGGGGCGGTTGTTTCTGCGCCCGGAACATATCGACGCCCTGCTGCAGGGCACGGACCTGTTGATGCGCATCGCCACCCCTGGCGATGTTTCGATTGATGCGGCGGTCCAGGCGTTTCTGGTGCAGATGGCGGTGCTGCTGGATCCGGCGGCGACTGCTGCGGTCGTTCCCGAACCGCCCATCCCCAGCGCCCCAGTTGTCAGTCCGCCGGCACTCCTGTCCAGCGCGCCCGAGCACCTGTCGATGCCCGAGCCTGCGCCATTGGCGCCGCCAGACGAGCCCGTTGTTGCCGTGCCGGTAAGCGGGCGCCGTGGCAAGCGCAGCAGTGAGGGCTCGGAGCGCGTGTTGCGGGTGACCGCCGAGCGTTTGAACAGCCTGCTGGACCTCTCGAGCAAGTCGTTGGTCGAGACGCAGCGGCTCAAGCCTTACCTGGCCACCTTGCAGCGGCTCAAGCGCATGCAGAACCAGAGTATTCGAGCCCTTGATGGCCTGAAGCATCAATTGGAAGCAAGCGGTCAGAGCGCTGAAGTGCAGGAAGCGCTGGCGTTGGCACAGCGCCTGTTGGGTGAAACGCAACAGATCCTTCTGCAACAGGCCGCGGACCTTGACGAGTTTGGCTGGCAGGCCAGCCAGCGCGCGCAACTGCTTTACGATACCGCGCTGGCCTGCCGGATGCGTCCCTTCGCCGATGTACTGACGGGACAGAGCCGCATGGTGCGCGACCTCGGTCGCTCGCTGAACAAGCAGGTGCGGCTGGAAATCGAAGGCGAAAAAACGCAGGTCGACCGCGATGTGCTTGAGCGGCTCGAAGCGCCTTTGACGCACCTGTTGCGCAACGCCGTTGATCACGGCATCGAAACGCCTGAGCAGCGCTTATTGGCGGGTAAGCCTCTGGAGGGTCGAATTCGTCTTCGCGCCTCGCATCAGGCGGGATTGTTGGTGTTGGAACTGCGCGATGACGGTGCCGGGGTTGATCTGGAGCACTTACGTCACGCCATTGTCGAGCGCCAGTTGTCCCCTGCGGAAACCGTGGCGCAGATGAGTGAGTCCGAACTGCTCACCTTCCTGTTCCTGCCCGGTTTCAGTTTGCGCGATACCGTGACTGAAGTCTCCGGCCGTGGTGTTGGGCTTGACGCTGTGCAGCACATGGTCCGCCAACTGCGTGGGTCAATCGAGTTGACCCAGGTCAGCGGTCAGGGCAGCTGTTTCCACCTTGAAGTTCCACTGACCTTGTCAGTGGTGCGCAGCCTGGTCGTTGAGGTGGGGGGAGAGGCCTATGCCTTCCCGCTGGCCCATATTGAACGCACGCTGGAGTTGCCGGCTGAGGCGGTCGTGCAGATCGACGGGCGTCAGCACTTCTGGCATGAAGGCCGGCATATCGGTCTGGTCGCGGCTAGCCAGCTATTGAACAGGCCGGCTAGCGCCTCTGATGGGCAAGGCATCAAGGTGGTGGTGATCCGTGAGCGCGAGACACTCTATGGGGTTGCGGTCGAGCGCCTGATCGGTGAGCGGGTACTGGTGGTGATGCCGCTCGACGCCCGTTTGGGCAAGGTCCAGGATATTTCTGCCGGTGCGTTGCTGGATGACGGTTCGGTGGTCCTGATCATTGATGTGGAGGACTTGCTGCGCTCGGTTGAAAAGCTGCTCAGTACCGGTAGCCTGGAGCGCATTGAGCGTGGTCGGGGCGTTGCCAGCAACAGCGTACGCAAGCGCATTCTGGTGGTCGATGACTCGCTGACCGTGCGTGAGCTGCAGCGCAAGCTGCTGAGCAATTGCGGTTATGACGTCGCGGTAGCGGTCGATGGCATGGATGGCTGGAATGCCCTGCGCAGCGAGGACTTTGATTTGCTCATTACCGATATCGACATGCCGCGCATGGACGGTATCGAACTGGTTACCCTGCTGCGTCGTGACAATCGATTGCAGTCGCTGCCGGTGATGGTGGTCTCCTATAAAGACCGTGAAGAGGATCGCCGACGTGGACTTGATGCCGGTGCCGACTACTATTTGGCAAAGGCCAGTTTTCACGATGATGCCTTGATCGATGCCGTGGCGGAACTGATCGGGGGAGCACAGGGATGAGAGTCGCCATCGTCAACGATATGCCCTTGGCGGTTGAGGCCTTGCGCCGAGCCTTGGCGTTTGAGCCCGCGCACCAGGTGGTCTGGGTCGCGAGCAACGGTGCCGAGGCGGTGCAGCGTTGCACCGAGTTGCTCCCGGACCTGATCCTGATGGACCTGATCATGCCGGTGATGGATGGTGTTGAGGCTACCCGGCGGATCATGGCCGAAACACCCTGCGCAATTGTCATCGTCACGGTCGACCGTAAACAGAATGTGCACCGGGTCTTTGAGGCCATGGGGCATGGCGCCCTGGATGTGGTCGATACGCCCGCCTTGGGCGGCGGTGACCCCAGAGAGGCAGCGGCCCCGCTGTTGCGCAAGATCCTCAACATCAGCTGGCTGATCGGCCAGCGCAATGCCGCGCTGCAGCCGTTGAACACACACTTGCGGGATGCGGCGCAGCGTCAGAGGCTGGTTGCCATTGGCTCTTCGGCGGGTGGTCCGGCCGCACTCGAAGTGTTACTCAAGGGCCTGCCGCGCAACTTTTCCGCCGCGATCGTTCTGGTTCAGCACGTCGATCAGGTGTTTGCCGCCGGCATGGCCGACTGGCTGGCGAGTGCTTCTGGCTTGAACGTACGCCTGGCACTTGAGGGCGAGCCGCCGCAGCCCGGCCAGGTGTTGCTGGCGGGAACCAATCACCACATTCGGTTATTGAACAATGGCACCCTTGGTTATACCGCTGAACCGGTGAATGAAATCTATCGTCCCTCGATCGATGTGTTTTTCGAGAGCGTGGCACGGTTCTGGCGTGGTGATGCGGTCGGTGTGTTGCTTACCGGTATGGGCCGTGATGGTGCCCAGGGGTTGAAGTTGATGCGCCAGCAGGGGTTTCTGACGATCGCCCAGGATCAGCAAAGTAGCGCCGTTTACGGTATGCCCAAGGCTGCTGCGGCCATTGATGCAGCGGTGGAGGTTCGTTCGCTGGAACGCATTGCCCCCCGACTGCTGGAAATTTTTTCAAAATGACAATATCTATTGAAGCGGGCCGTTTGGCCGGCAGAGGCCAGGTGACAGCGCATGAATGATTTACCGATCAGTGGCTTTCCGAGCACCAATGAGAATTCAGCGATGGTTCTGCTGGTAGATGATCAGGCCATGATCGGTGAAGCGGTGCGACGCGGCCTGGCCCAGGAAGAGAACATCGATTTTCATTTCTGTGCCGACCCTCATCAGGCGGTGGCCCAGGCGATCCGTATCAAGCCGACCGTGATCCTCCAGGATTTGATCATGCCCGGTCTTGATGGCCTGACGCTGGTACGCGAATACCGCAGCAATCCGGCCACCCAGGACATTCCGATCATCGTCCTTTCCACCAAGGAAGACCCTCTGGTCAAGAGCGCCGCGTTTGCTGCCGGTGCCAACGATTACCTGGTCAAGTTGCCGGACAACATCGAGTTGGTGGCGCGAATTCGTTACCACTCGCGCTCGTACCTGACCCTGCTGCAGCGTGACGAGGCCTACCGGGCCTTGCGGGTCAGCCAGCAACAGTTGCTCGACACCAACCTGGTGCTGCAGCGGTTGATGCACTCCGATGGCTTGACCGGGTTGTCCAATCGCCGCCACTTCGACGAGTACCTTGAGCTCGAATGGCGCCGTTCAATCCGCGAGCAGACACAATTGTCGCTGTTGATGATTGATGTCGACTACTTCAAGGCGTTCAACGATACCTTTGGTCACTTGGCCGGCGATGAGGCCTTGCGCAAGGTCGCCGAGGCCATTCGCAGTTCCTGCAGCCGGCCCAGCGACTTGCCAGCGCGCTATGGCGGTGAGGAGTTCGCGCTGGTGCTGCCCAACACCTCTCCGGGCGGCGCCCGCCTGGTAGCCGAGAAACTGCGCCAGACCGTGGAAGCGCTGCAGATTGCGCACACCCTGCCAGAGGCCGGCTCAAGCCTGACGGTCAGTATTGGCCTGGCGACGCACATCCCAGCGGTTGGTAGCCATTGCCGGCAGCTGATTTCGGCGGCGGACAAAGGCTTGTACCTGGCCAAGAATGGCGGGCGCAACCAGGTCGGGGTGGCCTGAGGCGAGTTTTCTTGCGGCAGGCCGTCGGGCGGGCTGCCGCAGGCATTTGAGTGCGTTATACTCTCCGGCTTTTGACAGATTACGCACGAGAGCTG
>NZ_MBPN01000042.1 GCF_001695625.1 Pseudomonas defluvii | reverse complement strand
TACAGCGTTTCAACTCGCTGTCAACCACCTTTTTCACCGCTGCCGACCTATTCGACCGAAGCACTTCCAGCACCATCCTTAAACATATAACTCATTGATTACCAAGGAGTTTTCCGTTTCGACTGCGCCGGTAGAGGTGCGCATTATAGAGAGATGAAACGAGGCGTCAAGCCGTATTATTGAAAACAACCGATAAAAGAAAGATGCGCACTATATTGCTCATTGGTAAAGGGTTCGCGCATCATACGACGACCCCCTCAGCCTATATATAGAAAGGACATCGTCCGCAGCATGAATGCCCAACCCCGCAGCCTGGCGACAACCCTATTCCCCATTGCACTGCTAATGATTGCCATGGCCTCGATCCAGTCTGGCGCTTCGCTGGCCAAGAGCCTGTTCCCCCTTATCGGGGCACAAGGCACGACCACACTGCGCCTGATATTCGCCAGCGTGATCATGCTGCTGTTGCTGCGCCCCTGGCGCGCCAAGCTAAACGCCAGCACACTCAAGACAGTGTTGATCTATGGCGCGGCACTGGGTGGGATGAACCTCCTCTTCTATATGTCGTTACGCACCGTGCCGCTTGGCATCGCCGTAGCCCTGGAGTTCACCGGCCCTCTGGCGGTAGCGCTCTACGCATCACGGCGCGCGGTAGACTTCCTCTGGATTGCTCTTGCCGTGCTGGGTTTGGCGCTGCTTATCCCGGTGGGCCAGACAGGTACGGGCATCGATCTGGTCGGCGCCTGCTATGCATTGGGGGCGGGCGTCTGCTGGGCACTCTATATTCTGTATGGCCAGAAAGCCGGCGCCGATAATGGCATTCAGACTGCCGCGCTGGGGGTGGTGATCGCCGCTTTCGTCGTAGCGCCCTTCGGCATTGCGCATGCAGGCACCGACTTGCTATCCCCTGCACTCATCCCCGTAGCAATTGGCGTCGCGATCCTCTCCACCGCCCTGCCCTACAGCCTGGAGATGGTGGCACTGACCAGAATGCCTGCCAAGACCTTTGGCACACTAATGAGCATCGAGCCAGCCTTTGGCGCGCTTTCCGGCCTGCTGTTCCTCAATGAGGTGCTCAGCCTGACCCAGTGGCTGGCCATCGCGGCGATCATCACCGCGTCTGCTGGCGCCACACTGTCCTTGCGTAGAGAGCCGCAACCCTTGGTTGCAGCCGACTGACATGAGAAATACTTTCATCTAAATCGATGCAGGTCATTGTGTCGAATACCTGCCATCTTTAAGCTGTAACCTGACGCCAAGCTTGAAGTTTTTCATTTATCAGACAAGGATGCTGTAGGCGCCAGGAAGGATGCATCGGCTATGTAGACGGCTCGAAGGCTCGGGCACGCAGTAAGGACAGGAATGAAACGAATTTTGCTCATCCTAGCCATTTTGGCCATCGCAGGCTGTGCCGCGACCGCCAAGACAGAGGTCAAGCGCGGGAAAAAAGGGCTGCACATCAATTGTTCCGGCCTGTCGTCATCGTGGAGCAAGTGCTACAGCAAAGCCGAAAGCTCATGCGGCAGCAAAGGCTATAAAGTCCTCGCAAAATCTGGCGATGATGAAGGAGAGCCTGGGGATTTTGTCTTTGGAATAAACCCGGCGGGATACACCAGCCGCAGCATGATCGTGATCTGCCGCTGACCCGGACACGGTAGAAGGCTACCCTCAGGCGACCTTCTACCGTTGCTGCACGGTCAATCAATCAGATTGCCGCCGTGCGCACCTGCAACCATTGCAGCGCATCGCCTCCGAGCAAAGGCGACAATCGCTGACACACCTCGTCGTGATACGCGTTGAGCCACTGCCGCTCCTCGGCGCTCAGCAACTCAGGCAGCAAGCAACGCGTATCAATCGGGCACAACGTCAGGGTTTCAAATTCGAGGAAGTCACCAAACGTGCTCTTCCCCGACTCCCGGTTGAACACCAGGTTCTCGATACGGACGCCCCACTGCCCTGGCCTGTAGGTTCCCGGTTCAATCGAGGTAATCATGCCCGCTTGCATTGCCGTCTGCGGTGCAGGCGCAGCCTGATAGGCAATGACCTGTGGGCCCTCGTGCACATTCATGAAGTAGCCAACGCCATGCCCGGTGCCATGCCCATAGTCGACATGCTCAGCCCAAAGTGGCGCCCGTGCAATGGCGTCGAGCAGGGGTGAAAGCACCCCACGCGGAAACCGCGCACGTGAAAGCGCGATCATACCCTTGAGTACGCGCGTGCAGTCCTGCTTCTGTTCGACGCTTGGCGAACCGATGGGCACCATCCGCGTAATGTCGGTGGTACCGCCCAGGTACTGTCCACCTGAGTCGATCAACAGCAGCCCATCCCCCTCGATTGTTGCATGGGATTCCTCGGTTGCCCGGTAATGCGGCATGGCACCATTACTGTTGAAGGCGGCAATCGTCGCAAAGCTGGGCGAGACGAAACCGGGGCGACGGGCTCGAGCCGCGCCCAGCTTTTCGTCAACGGTCACTTCCGTGATGCGCTCACGCCCCAACGCCGACTCGAACCAGGCAAAAAACTCGCACAACGCCGCACCATCCTGCTCCATGGCCTGGCGGACGTGAGCCAGATCAGCTTCACTTTTGCGCGATTTGGCCAGGGTCGTCGGATTGATCTCCTCCACAAGCCGCACATCGTTGTTCAGGTTCGCCACAAGACCGAGAGTGACCTTGGCTGGATCAATCAACAACGAGCAGCCTGGGGCAATTTCGGCCAAAGCCGCACCTGCTGTGGTGTAGTCCCGCAAATGAACACCATCGGCTTCGAGCACCTGACGCAGGTTTTCGTCGACCTTGTTCAGGGCCACGAACAGGATTGCCTTCTCCTGGCTGACCAAGGCAAACGACACAAACACCGGGTTGTAAGAGACATCACTGCCGCGCAGGTTGAACAGCCAGGCAATGTCATCCAGCGTGGCGAGGAAATGCCAGTCGGCGCCACGCGCCTGAAGCGTCTGACGCAGGTTTTCCAACTTTTGCACCCGACTGACCGTCGCATACGGTGGCAGATGTGGGTAAACCGGGTTGGCTGGCAATGGCGGGCGCTCATCCCACACGTCAAGCAACAAGTCTTTATCTGCCAACAACCGCACATTGCGCAGTTTGAGTCGCGCCTCCAGTTGCCGGGCTGATGCCAATGCCATGACGGTACCATCGACAGCAACTGCACCGCCCTCAGGCGCCTGCTCAGCGAGCCAGTCCAGCGGGCCGGGCTGGCCGGGCAGCAACTTCATCAGCACGATACCACTGCCACTCAACGCTTTTTCGGCCTGCTCCCAGTAGCGGCTATCCACCCAAAGACCAGCGAAATCCGCTGTGATGATCAGCGTCCCCACCGAGCCATGAAAACCGGAGAGCCACTGCCGTCCCTGCCAATACCCTGGCAGGTACTCGGAAAGATGCGGGTCGGCCGACGGCACCAACAGCGCATCGACACCTTCCCGGCTCATCACGTCGCGCATACGCGCCAAACGCGTCGTTACTGCCACCTGCGTTGAAGACTGACTGTTCATGCTGACTCCTGCTACCACGACATCCATTGGTCTTGGTCGCAGATAATGGAACAGCCCTCAGCCCTGGGCAACTGCCCAGAAGGGTGCTGCCTGCGATGACGCCTTGATGGCCGCTGCAGCCTGGTCGATGTCGGCCTCACTGGTGTAGCGCCCCAGGCTCAGGCGAAGGGTTCGGCGCGCGGCTTGCTCGTCATGCCCAAGGGCGAGCAGCACATGCGACGCTGCACTGCTGGCTGAATTGCATGCCGACGTGGAGGAGAATGCCAATCGCGTGGCCAGAGCGTGCAGGTCGACGCTATTGTCGGCAAAGGTCAGGCTCAACGTATGAGCAATGCGCTGCTGGGGGCTTCCGTTCAAGCCTAGCCCCGGCACGCCAGCCAACTGCTCCAGCAAGCGAGTACGCAAGCGCCTGATGCGTGCAAGCTCGTCGTCAAACAGTTCGCCGGCCAACGCGAAGGCCGCGCCCATCGCCACGATTTGATGGGTCGCCAACGTTCCTGAGCGCAACCCACCCTCATGCCCGCCGCCATGCACTTGAGCCTGAAGCGCGGGGCGAGCACGCTCACCGACATACAATGCCCCGATACCTTTCGGACCGTAGACCTTATGCGCAGAGAAGGACACCAGGTCCACCGGCCAACGCGCCAGATCGATCTCGACCTTGCCGGCCGCCTGGGCCGCATCGACATGCAGGAATGCACCATGACCACGCACGTGTTCGCCAATGGCCTGCACATCGTTGAGCGTTCCCAGTTCGTTATTGACCAGCATCAGCGAAACCAGAAAGGTATCGTCTCGCAGCGCACCCGCAACGGCCTGCGGCGTAATGAGCCCTTGAGCATCCGGCGCCAGCCAGGTGACCTCGAACCCGGCCAGTTCAAGTTGCCTGACACTATCAAGCACAGCTTTGTGTTCGATCAGGCTGGTGATGATATGCCCGCCACTGCGCCCCTGAGCCAGGCCCTTGAGTGCCAGGTTGTTCGACTCGGTAGCACCGGACGTCCAGACGATCTGCTCGGGTTTAGCGCGCACCAGACTGGCAACCTGAGCACGCGCTCGCTCCACCGCCTGACGGGCCTGCTGCCCATAACAATGAGAACTGGACGCGGGGTTGCCAAAATTTCCAGATACGCCCAGATACTCGACCATCACCTGAATGACCCGCTCGTCGACAGGTGTCGTGGCGGCGTAGTCGAAATACAACGGTAGATTGCTCATAGGTCAAGCCCTTGCTTGGCGCCGCGCCGCTGCAGAGCGAGCACTACGCCAATCCTTCCTGGTAAGTTCACCTGGATAGTGCCTCGAGACCTATTAGAACAATAAATTATTAATTATTATATTTATATTCCAATATTGGCATCACTGACACCTGACAGCAAACCTCAGTGAGGTCACATCGCCAAGCGCTGCGCCAAGGCTTTCGCCTGCAGCGCCACATCAGTGACAGCAGTACTTTCCCACCACATACCGCGCAACGGCGGCCCAATGGCGAACAAGCGCTCACTGGCATGCCCTTGAGCATCCAGCACAGCGCCGTCCGGGTTGGCAGCAATGCCCAGCGCCAGTGGCCCCGGCTGAACAAGGCCACGCGCCAGCAGGTTTTGCGGCAGGGGCCGATCAACACGGCGCCAATCGTATTCGATACCCATTGAATTGATCAGTGCCGCCCCCGTCACACGCGTCGTCGCCTGCTGACCGCGGAAACGCAAACGAATACCCACCGCCTCGCCCTCAACAGCGTCGACGCCTTGCCAAGAGGCAGCATGAATGCGCAAGCGCCCCTCGTCACGCAGACGTTGGAGCAATGCCGCGCCAGGCGGCGCTGAACGGTGGTGATGACTCTCCCACCAGGGCCGTACATGACGCACAAACTGGCGCCGCTCACGATCGCTGGCCTGGCTCCAGAGCCTGGCGATATGTTGTCGGACGGTATCCAGCGGCGCCTGCCAGTCGACACCCTGAGCAATCGCCAAGCGGCATTGTTCACGTACAGCTCGAAGCAGTTGGCGGGGGCTGCGCAAGCCAGGGTCAGTTGCCAGGAAGTCGACCCAGGTCGGGGGCTGCCGACGGACATGGGGTAGCAGGCCATGGCGGGAAAACACCTCGATAGGTCCCCGATGCCCAGCCTGCTGCAACGACACCAACGCATCGATCATGGTCAGGCCGGAGCCGATGATCAACACTCGCCCTTGAGGATCAAGCCCACGCATGGCCGAGACATCCCAAGGGTCAAGGGTGGTCTGCTCCAACGCCTCTGCACCAAGGCGCGGGGTACGTGCGGCAGTAAACATGCCCGTAGCCAGCACAGCGCGCTCAGCCCGCAGCCGGCGCCCGTCGGCACACTGTATAAGCACGCCCTCGTTGTCGACGTGCAGGTCGTCTACCTCGCTACGCAAGTGCTCGACTCTGGAGCCTGAACGCGCACCTATGACCTCAGCGTCAGCCAGACGTTGGCGCGCATAACAGCCGAACAGGCCACGGGGCGGAAACAACTCGGCAATCGGTACCTGTTGCTCGGCAGACTCAGGCCAACCGCCCTCCCGAATACACTGCGTAAGCCACTGGGTCAGGTCATCGGGGTTATCTGGGTCGACACTCATCCGCGCGGCATTGCCATTGAGGGTATGCCCTGGTTCAGTCGCACTGTAGGCCTCGCCACGAGCAAGCTCGGGCCGAGGTTCAACGACGACGATACGTCGTTGACCAGGCTGGCGTAGCAGTTGCGCAGCAAGCATCGCGCCACTGAGGCCACCCCCAACAATGAGTACATCAATGACTGTATCCGGGTACGTCGCAGCGTATGGTGCGTGCATTCGCGTCTCCTTGCGCAATTATCTGGATGATAAGCGGCAAACGGCGGCAAACGCAGCCACACCGGTACTAAAGTAGGTTCATGCCGACGGCGCGCCAAAGCGCTTGCGATAGTCACTCGGCGCCAACCCCATGACCTTGTGGAACACTTTGCGGAAAGCCCCAGGGTCTTGATACCCGACACCCCAGGCAATCTGCTCGACATTGCGATTGGTGAACTCCAGCATGCGACACGCGCGCCCGACGCGAACCTGCTGGCAGTACTCGGTCGGTTTCAGTCCGGTAGCACGACGAAAACGGCGCAGAAAGGTACGCTCCTCAAGGCCGGCATAACCGGCCATCCCTTCGAGGCTGACATCCTTGGCGCCGGTGCCTTGCAACCAGTGCTGAACCTTGAGAATCGCTTCGTCTCCATGGTCCAGGCAGGGGCTGAAGACACTGCCTGGACGCTGCCCGGTCACCACCCGTTCCACGGCCAGGAACCGGGCGGTTTCCGTCGCCAAGGTAGCCCCCAGAAAGCGATCGACCAGGTTCAAACCCAGCTCGGTCCAGGCCATCAACCCTGCGGAAGTAATAATGTCGCCGTCATCCAGCAACGGCAAATGGGTCTCGACCTTCACCTGTGGAAAGCGCTGAGCCAGGGATGGCGCAAAGTTCCAATGCGTGGTTGCCGGGCGGCCGTCGAGCAAGCCGCTTGCCGCAATAAAGAACACCCCGACGCATACCGACACCAGCACGGCGCCCTCACGGTGCCACTGCCTGAGGTCGCCACAGAACCGCTCAAGCAACTCAGGATCCGGCGCCTGGGTGAGGCTTGGCGGAATGATAATGGCGCGCGGCTGGTGAGCGCGCTGCGGATGCGTATCAAAGCTGACCGCCAGCCCTCCGCCATCGACCTCACACCAGTGAGTGACACGCAACAACGGCCGCTCCAGCGCGCCGAGCTCGACGGACATGCGATTCGCGACCGCCAGCAAGTCGGTAACACCCTGCACGGCCGCCATCTGCGCGCCCGGGTACACCAGAATGCCGATCTCCAGCGTGTCGCGTACGGTAGTCATTGTCAGTTTTTCCAGCCAATTTGTCGGTTGCGCCAATCTGCAAGCCTGTCGATCAAGCCTATAACTATCGCCACGTCACAACCACTCCCAGTACAAGGAAAGCGACATGACCCGACACGCGCTGATCGTCATTGATATTCAGAACGACTATTTTCCCGGCGGCAAATGGCCCCTCGACGGTGTCGAGTCTGCTGCCGATAACGCAGCACAGGTATTGGCAGCAGCGCGGGCCCGGAACGACCTGGTGGTTCACGTGCGCCATGAGTTCGAGTCCGCGGACGCACCGTTCTTCACGCCCGGCTCAGAGGGTGCTCAGATACATCCCAAGGCAGAAAACCAGGCAAATGAACCGGTGGTTCTCAAGCATAAGGTAAATGCCTTCCTGGATACCGAGCTCAAGGCACTGCTGGATGATCACCACGTCAGCGCCATTACCCTGGTCGGCAGCATGAGTCATATGTGCATCGACGCGGCAGCACGCGCGGCGGCCGACTTTGGCTACGCGACCACAGTCATTCACGATGCCTGCGCTACCCGCGCACTGGTGTTCAACGATATGACAGTACCCGCTGAGCAGGTGCATGCCGCCTATATGGCGTCGCTGGCATTCGGTTATGCGCAGGTCGTGTCGACAGCCGAATACCTCGACGCCCAACGCGACTGACCTACCGGGCAGCGCTCAGATCACGACATTGCGTACGAAGCGTACCGCCACCTCACCATCGTTGCGATAGACGTGCATCCGGTTGCTGGCGAAGGTAAAAAATTCGCCAGCGGCCAGGCTGTGTACCTGATCCTCGATCAACAAGGTCAGGCAACCTTCAAATACGTAGAGTTGCTCGCTCCACCCGTCAGCATCGGCCTCGGAGGGGTACACTTCGCCGGGCTCCAGGCGCCACTCCCACAACTCGACCTCGCGGCTGGCCGCGGAGCTGGCCAACAGAATCGCCTTGCTGCCCGGATGAACGCCCGTCCAGGCCAGTTCGTTGATTCGACTGGGATCGCGATTGTCCGGTGCCTGGATCAAATCGCTGAATGCGACATCAAGTGCTTCGGCTATTCGATCCAGTGTCGTCAGGCTGACGTTCTTTTCGCCAGCCTCGATGGCAACCAGCATGCGACGACTCACACCCGATTTTTCCGCCAGTGCAGTCTGGCTGAGGCCGGCAGCATGACGCAGGCGACGGATGTTCTGACTGACGTGCTGCAACACAGACGCCCTGTGATTCGAATCTTTGTGCACTATATTGCTCGCTGGTAGAGTGTGCGCAGTATACTGCCCACTTTGGCGCATTGTGCGTCGCCCATCATTCGTGTGCAAGACCATGACCTCAAGCGCCCCGCAACACGCGACCGTGTCCTTCCGGCCAAGCAAAGCCGAGTGGGTACTGATCTTCATCACTGTCCTCTGGGGCGGCACTTTTCTGCTCGTGCACAAGGTGATGACCGTGAGTGGCCCGATGTTCTTCGTGGGCCTGCGTTTTGCGGCTGCCGCACTGTTCGTTGCCATGGTATCGGCCCGCTCGCTGTCCGGCCTGACCACCACCGAACTCAAGGCCGGTTTCTTGATTGGCGTCTCCATCATGCTTGGCTATGGCCTGCAGACAGTTGGCCTGCAAACCATCAGCAGCAGCCAATCGGCGTTTATCACAGCCTTGTATGTGCCATTCGTGCCCTTGCTTCAATGGGTGATTCTGGGCCGTCGCCCCGGGCTCATGCCAAGCATCGGCATCAGCCTGGCATTCATCGGGCTCATGCTGCTGGCAGGCCCGAACGGCCGTTCGTTGCAGTTCAGTCCCGGCGAGATCGCCACGGTGGTCAGCGCGGTCGCCATTGCAGCCGAGATCATTCTGATCAGCCGCTTTGCTGGCAAGGTCGATGTGCGCCGCGTCACTGTCGTACAACTGGCAACGGCCTCGGCCCTGTCATTCCTGATGATTGTTCCGACCCAGGAAGCATTGCCAGACTTTTCCTGGCTACTGGTGCTCAGCGCTGTCGGCCTGGGCGCGATGAGCGCAGCCATCCAGGTGGCAATGAACTGGGCACAGAAATCGGTTTCGCCTACCCGCGCCACCCTCATCTACGCGGGCGAACCCGTGTGGGGCGGCGTCTTCGGACGGCTGGCGGGAGAGCGCCTGCCGGGCGCCGCGCTGGTCGGTGCATTGCTCATCGTCATTGCGGTAGTGGTCAGCGAATTGAAGGTCAAACGTCGAGAGGAGAAGTCCGTCGAGGAAGAGGTACGCGAACAAGAGCGCGAACCGGGTTGAGGCAGCAGGCTTCACGCCATCCCTGAAAAAAACTGTTATAAAAAAATAGTTTAATGCACCGTTCTTGTAGGATTCTGCGACAGCTTGCAGGTTGGTGATCGACGGTCCGGCACGTATGATCCCTTACAAACTCCTGCAGATTAGAAACCCATGTCCTTGATAGTTCTGCTGCTTCTGCCATTCATCGGCAGCTGTCTGGCGGCTGTCCTGCCGCATAACGCGCGTAACAGTGAGTCACTACTGGCAGGTCTTGTTGCACTTGTCGGCAGCGTACAGGTGGCGCTGCTGTACCCTCAGATTGCCGATGGCGGCATCATTCGCGAAGAAGTGCGCTGGCTGCCCAGCCTTGGGCTGAACCTGGTCTTGCGCCTGGATGGCTTCGCCTGGCTGTTCTCCCTGCTGGTGCTTGGCATCGGCACGCTGGTCTCGCTCTATGCCCGTTACTACATGTCCCCTCAGGACCCGGTACCGCGCTTTTTCGCCTTTTTCCTGGCGTTCATGGGGGCCATGCTCGGCCTGGTGATTTCCGGCAACCTGATCCAGATCGTATTCTTCTGGGAACTGACCAGCCTGTTCTCCTTCCTGCTGATCGGTTACTGGCATCATCGCAGCGATGCACGACGCGGGGCCTATATGGCCTTGATGGTTACCGGAGCTGGCGGCCTGTGCCTGCTGGCAGGGGTGCTGCTGCTCGGCCATGTGGTCGGCAGCTACGACCTGGACACGGTGCTGGCTGCCGGTGATCAGATACGTAGCCATGCCCTCTACCCGGTACTGCTGCCCCTCATCCTGCTGGGCGCCCTGAGCAAAAGCGCACAATTCCCCTTCCACTTCTGGCTTCCCCATGCCATGGCAGCGCCGACGCCCGTATCGGCCTACCTGCACTCCGCTACCATGGTCAAAGCCGGGGTGTTCCTGCTCGCAAGGCTTTGGCCGGCGCTGGCCGGCAGCGAACAATGGTTCTGGATCGTCAGCGGCGCGGGCGCCTGCACCTTGCTGCTGGGCGCTTACACGGCGATGTTCCAGAATGACCTCAAGGGCCTGCTGGCCTATTCGACCATCAGCCACCTGGGCTTGATCACCCTGCTGCTCGGGCTTAACAGCCCATTGGCGGCCGTCGCGGCAGTGTTCCACATTCTCAATCATGCAACTTTCAAGGCCTCATTGTTCATGGCGGCCGGGATCATCGATCACGAGAGCGGCACCCGTGACATTCGCAAACTCAGCGGGCTGTTTCGCCTGATCCCCTTTACCGCGACGCTGGCCATGGTTGCCAGTGCTTCGATGGCTGGCGTGCCATTGCTCAACGGCTTTCTGTCCAAGGAAATGTTCTTCGCCGAAACCGTGTTCATTTCCTCCACTGCCTGGGTCGAAACGACCCTGCCGGTTATCGCGACACTGGCCGGTACCTTCAGCGTGGCCTACGCCCTGCGCTTCACGGTGGATGTATTTTTCGGGCCGCAGGCCACCGACCTGCCCCACACGCCGCATGAGCCACCGCGCTGGATGCGTGCACCGGTCGAGCTCCTGGTACTGACCTGCCTGGTGGTGGGTATTTTTCCAGCCCAGTCCGTAGGCCCCCTGCTTGCTGCGGCCGCCTTGCCTGTAGTCGGCGGCACCCTGCCTGAATACAGCCTGGCAATCTGGCACGGCTGGAATGCACCACTGATCATGAGCCTGATTGCCATGGCGGGCGGCATCGTGCTGTACCTGTTGCTGCGCAACCAGTTCAAGCTCGGCCGCATTGCCCATCCACCCTTCATCGAGCGTTTCAACGGCAAGCGACTATTTGAACGCTGCCAGGTACTGCTGATGCGCATGGCCCGCCGCGCCGAGCGCTTGCTCACGACCCGACGCTTGCAAAAGCAACTGTTCATGCTGGTACTGGCCGCGTTCCTCGCAGGCCTGCTGCCCATGCTGCACAGTGGCCTGAGTTGGGGTGATCGGCCGAAGATCCCGGGCTCAGGTGTATTCGTGGCCCTCTGGCTGATCGCAATTACCTGCGCCCTTGGTGCGGCCTGGCAAGCCAAGTATCACCGACTGGCCGCCCTGACCATGGTCAGCGTATGTGGCCTGATGACCTGTATCACCTTCGTCTGGTTCTCGGCACCCGACCTGGCGCTGACCCAACTGGTCGTGGAAGTGGTCACCACGATCCTGATCCTGCTGGGCCTGCGCTGGCTGCCACGCCGGATCGAGGGCGTCTCGCCCCTGGGCAGCCAGGAGCGTGCCCGCCTGCGACGCCTGCGCGACCTGGTGCTGGCAGTGCTGGTCGGTACCGGCATGGCCCTGCTGTCCTACGCCATGCTGACCCGGCCTACCCCCAACGACATCTCCTCGTTCTACCTGAGCCGGGCACTGCCCGAGGGCGGTGGCAGCAACGTCGTCAACGTGATGCTGGTGGATTTCCGCGGCTTCGATACCTTGGGCGAAATCACCGTGCTGGTTGCCGTGGCACTCGCGGTGTTTGCCCTGCTGCGACGTTTCCGACCGCCACGCGAAAGTATCGAGTTACCCGCACAACAGCGTCTGCTGGCGCCGGACGTGGTCACCGACCTGGTCAACCCACGGCACGCCGCCGATACGGCACTGGGCTTCATGATGGTGCCCGCCGCCCTGGTTCGCCTGCTGCTGCCGATTGCCCTGGTGGTGTCGATGTACCTGTTCATGCGCGGGCACAACCAGCCGGGCGGCGGCTTCGTTGCCGGTCTGGTGATGTCGGTAGCCTTCATCCTCCAGTACATGGTCGCCGGCACCCAGTGGGTTGAAGCACAAATGAGCCTGCGCCCGCTGCGCTGGATGGGCACCGGCCTGCTCTGCGCCACCCTCACCGGGGTGGGTGCAATGCTACTGGGCTACCCCTTCCTGACCACCCACACCGCCCACCTTCACCTGCCGGTGATCGGTGACTTGCATGTGGCCAGCGCACTGTTTTTCGATATCGGCGTGTTCACGGTCGTAGTCGGTTCAACCCTGCTGATCCTTACCGCGCTGGCGCACCAGTCGGTACGTAGCCATCGCCCCGGTGGCCACGTGAAAAACCCTCAACCAGGAGCCGCCTGATGGAAGAAGTCATTGCAATTGCCATCGGTGTACTCGCCGCCTCAGGTGTATGGCTGATACTGCGGCCACGGACCTTCCAGGTAGTGATGGGCCTGTGCCTGTTGTCCTATGGCGTCAACCTGTTCATCTTCAGTATGGGCAGCCTGTTCATTGGCAAGGAGCCGATCATCAAGGACGGCGTACCGCAGGACCTGTTCAACTACACCGACCCGCTGCCCCAAGCCCTGGTACTGACGGCAATCGTCATCAGCTTCGCCATGACCGCCTTGTTTCTGGTCGTACTGCTGGCGTCACGTGGCTTGACCGGCACTGACCACGTCGATGGCCGGGAGCCGAGTGAATGAATGCGATGAACCAACTGATCGTCGCCCCCATCCTGCTGCCTCTGATGACCGCAGCGCTGATGCTGCTGCTCGGCGAAAAGCGACGGCCACTCAAGGCCCGTATCAACCTGGTTTCAACCCTGCTTGGCCTGGGCATTTCCGTGATGCTACTGGTGTGGGTACACACACAGGGGCATGCCAGTTCGATGGGTGTTTACCTGCCCGGGAACTGGCCCGCACCGTTCGGCATCGTGCTGGTAGTCGACCGCCTCGCGGCAATGATGCTGGTGTTGACCGGCATTGTCGGGCTTAGCGCGCTGCTCTACGCCATGGCCCGCTGGGACAGCGCCGGAGCCAGTTTCCATGCCCTCTTCCAGATCCAGCTGATGGGGCTGTACGGGGCCTTCCTGACGGCAGACCTGTTCAACCTGTTCGTCTTTTTCGAGGTGCTACTGGCGGCATCCTATGGCTTGATCCTGCACGGCTCGGGACGGGCACGGGTCAAGGCCGGCCTGCATTACATTGCCATCAACCTCGTCGCGTCATCGCTGTTCCTGATTGGCGCAGCGATGCTCTATGGCGTTACCGGCACCCTGAACATGGCCGACCTGGCGGTCAAGATCCCACTGGTGCCTGAGGCCGACCGAGGCTTGCTGCACGCTGGCGCCGCGATTCTGGCCATCGCCTTTCTGGCAAAGGCCGGCATCTGGCCGTTGAATTTCTGGCTGGTACCGGCGTACTCGGCAGCAAGCGCCCCCGTGGCCGCACTTTTCGCAATCATGACCAAGGTCGGCATCTACACCGTGTTGCGTCTCTGGACCTTGCTGTTTTCCGGGCAAGCCGGCGACTCTTCATTCTTCGGTGGTGAATGGCTGGTGTACGGCGGCCTCGCAACCCTGGGTTGTGCCGCACTGTTGATACTCGCCGCCCAGCGTCTTGAACGTATGGCCAGCCTGAGCATCCTGGTCTCGGCAGGTACGCTGCTGGCCGCGATAGGCTTCGGGCAACCCGCCCTGACCGCAGCGGCGCTGTTCTATCTGGTCAGCTCGACGCTGGCGCTGTGCGCACTGTTCCTGCTTGCGGAACTGATCGAACGCTCTCGTTCGGTCAACGAGATTCCGCTGGACGACGACGGCGACACCCTGCCGGCGCCACCCGAGCCACCCCAACTGCCCAAAGGCATCAACCTGGACGATGATCAGAAGGCCGTTGTCGGCCAGGTCATCCCCTGGGCCATGGCGTTTCTCGGCCTGAGCTTCATCGCCTGCGCCCTGCTGGTGATCGGCATGCCACCGCTATCGGGTTTCATCGGCAAGCTGAACCTGATCAGCGCCCTGCTCAACCCGCAAGGCCTCGGCATCACGACCGAACAGCCGTTGCCGATGACCGGCTGGACACTGCTGGCACTGCTGGTGCTCTCGGGCCTGGCATCACTGATTGCCCTGGCGCGCGTCGGCATCAAGCGCTTCTGGACACCACAGGAACGCCCTTCGCCAGTACTAAGGCGCCTGGAATGCCTGCCGATTGTTGCCCTGCTCGGCTTGTGCGTACTCCTCAGCATCCAGGCCGAGCCACTGTTACGCTACACGCAGGACACTGCGAACGGCCTGCAGAACCCGCAGCAGTACATTTCTGCGGTGTTCGCTACACGGCCAGTGGCAGGCCCGCTGGCTGTACCTGAGGGGGTGCAGCCATGAAGCGCCTGCTCCCTGCCCCTCTGATATCGCTGGCGCTGTGGTTGCTGTGGCTGGTATTGAACCTTTCGATAAGCCCCGGCAACCTGTTGCTGGGCGCGCTGCTTGGCGTGCTCGCACCGCTACTGATGGCCCCCCTGCGACCACAGTCAGTGAGCATTCGCAAACCTGCGACCATCGTACGCCTGATCCTGCGGGTTGGTCTGGATGTGCTGAGCTCCAACCTGCAAGTGGCTCGCAGTGTCCTGACTGCCGGCCAGCGCCCACCACGGTCGGCCTTCGTGCGCATTCCACTGGACTTGCGCGATGCTCACGGGCTAGCAGCCTTGTCGATGATCACAACGGTGGTCCCTGGCACCATCTGGTCGGAGCTGGCGCTGGACCGCAGTGTCTTGTTACTGCATGTCTTTGATCTGGACGACGAAACGCAATTCATCGAGCACTTCAAGCACACCTACGAACGCCCGCTGATGGAGATCTTCGAATGACAGGCCTGCTCGCCAACGCCATTCTCGCCAGCCTGTTCATTTTCGCCATGGCCATGGCCTTGACCTTGGTCAGGCTGTTCCGAGGCCCATCGGCGCAAGACCGGGTACTGGCGCTGGACTACCTGTACATCCTGGCCATGCTGATGATGCTGGTGCTGGGCATTCGCTACGCCAGTGATACCTACTTTGAAGGCGCGCTACTGATCGCGCTGTTCGGCTTTGTCGGCTCGTTCGCCCTGGCCAAATTCCTGCTGCGCGGTGAGGTGATCGAATGAGCGAGTTCAATGCATTGCCATTCTGGCTTGAACTGGCTACCGCGGCACTGCTGCTAACCGGCAGTGTGTTTGCATTGATAGGCGCATTCGGCCTCCTGCGCATGAAGACGTTCTTTCAGCGCATGCACCCACCAGCCCTTGCCTCGACGCTGGGGACCTGGTGTGTCGCCCTGGCCTCGATCCTGTACTTTTCCGGCCTCAAGCACATGCCGATTCTACATGCCTGGCTGATCCCGATCCTGCTTTCGATTACCGTACCGGTCACCACACTGCTGCTGGCGCGAGCGGCACTTTTCCGCAAACGCATGGCGAATGAGCCTGTGCCGGAAGAGATCAGTAGCGGGCGCGACAGGGGTAACTGATAGATCACGTGCTAAGGCGTTGCAGCTCACGTCGAACCATCGAAGCAAACTCCGGCGGGCTTAGTTGGTAGAGTTGCGCGGCAACCCAATCAAGCCAGGCGGCCTTAAGTTGTGCACGCTGCGCAAGCCATTGTTCAGCCAATTCGCGCGCCTGCGCCTGGTGCTGCGCATGAAACTCGGCCCGACCACGCCGTTCAGTGCCGACATCCGTCATTCGCTGGCCTTGAAGGTCATCTCGCCCTTGCGCCACTTGGCCGCTTTGGCGGTGGCCGCCTTGAGAATCTTGCTCAAGCCTTCCTGCAGTTGTGCATGGGCCGCAAATATCAGCACCACACTCTGCCCTTCACGTAACACGATTCCGTTGCCGTCCGGGGTCGATACGAAGGCATAGTCGCCCAGACCATAAACCGTATGTTTGATGTCACGGAATCGAACTTCCAACTTACCGCCCTCACGACTGGGCAGTACCGCCGCGCGAAAGTGGTCGCCGACCTTTAACTCCAGACGCTGCTTGTCATCAACGACCAACGCCTCTTCAGTGTCGATTTCGGCCATGTAAAGGCCTTCGGCACTTTGTTCAGTGACATAGACAAAACGCGATTGAAACTGTTTGACCAGCTTGGCCCGAAGATCGCCCAGCACAAACAGGGCCTGCATATCCAGATTGCTGACTGCCAATGAAAAATTCCTCAACGACTGATCACGCCCCTGCCAACGCTGGCAGCAATGCCGCGCAATGGCCAAGGCACGTTGTTTTGAATGGCTAAGATAGTAGTGGTTTAGCGAATGATTATCCCGTGCAGATAAACACCCAAGCCTGAAGGAAAGTTAACTATTTCCTGCCGGCATAAGCCTTTTGGCGAATTCTCAGCAGATTTCCTCAATCAAGGAAGCTTTTTCTGACAGCAATATTGCATCAGACATGCGATAGCTGAAAGAACAGCCCCATCAGCGGGGGTGTCCTGACAATCACTCATGCACTACAGGAAGCTGAATATGCACGAAAACACTGAATTCCGTCGAGAGGCCAACGCGTATTGTGGTGTAGAAAGTCGAAACCCTGCCAAGCCTCCCCGCTTCGTCGTGGTACCTGCAGGTATCGGATTCTTTCACATAACCGAGTACACCACCGGGCGGGTCAAAGGCTTTCGCCGTCAGCACACGGAAGCCTGCGCACTGGCGCGTGACCTTGAGCGCTGAAGGCGTGCACTCAGCAGGCGTGGCGAGCCGCACCCACCCTGGCAGCCTTGTTCAACTGATCCAGCCACGCGGCGCGGCATTCCTGAGCCTCGCTGCGGCTGGCAAAAGCGGTGCCTCGACGCTCGCCATTGACCAGCACCACCCAACATACTCGCTTGCCAAGTGCCTGCATCGATGCAGGCACACCAGAACCGATCATCACGGCTACATCGACCTTGCTATGCATGATTCCCTCCGGAACGTCATTAGCAAACTAACGATAGGGCCATGATAAAACCCGTTCCTCTCGGGAAAAAGCTATCGCCTGCATAGCAGTTTTACATCAGCCGCAACAAAACACTCAGCCCACAGCCGCCACCTGCGGCTTGTAACCCAGGCGAAAGCCACCCCAATGACGCCCATGAACCTCAATGGGCACAGACAGATCATGCATCAGCTCACCGGTATCGCGGGTGTAGGTCTGCAACAAAACAGCCTGTTGGTGGCTGCCACATCGAATGCCTGTCGGGTCATCGAACTTGCGCTTGCTGCGATTATGCGCAGTATCAAGCGCTTCATCGCCGGTCAATGGCTGATTGAACGCTGCGTTGTGCGTTGGCACATAACCCTGTTGCGTGCAGGCAATGGCAAACACCAAGCCTTCGTGCTCTTTCAGCAAAGGCTCCTGGATGGCCGGCAGAACCTGGTCAGTGTACTGGTCAAAGCGCGTGCGATAACGCACGGGCCGAGTACCGGGGATCGCCTGATAGTGCCGATCAAACAGATCATCCAGACTGATACGGCCTTGTGCGACATCGGCCTCAAACTGCCTGGCCATTTTCTGCGCCCCCTCGCGCGCCAGGTCGTAGATGCGCTGGTGATACTCGTCCAGGCCGACCTCAGCCAAGCGCTCACTGATGCTCTCGGCCTGCCCTTCCATTTGCACCGCAGCCTTGGCCAGTTGCCGGGTCTGTTGGTCGCTGACCTGCAGGTCGCTGCGCATTTGCTCGACAGCGCGGAACAGGCTGTCGAGTTGGCCCAGGTTGGTTTCTGTACCTTGGGCAATCTCGCTGATCTGCTGCTCTACGCCCGCGGCCAGCCCGGCAATGCTGTCGAGTTGCTCACCGGTGTGCTCCACCTGATCGACCCCCGTGTGCAGGTCATCGGACAACTCACGAATCTGCTCCACGACCTGGGCCGTGCGTTGCTGGATATCAGCAACCATCAGCCCGACCTCTTCAGTTGCCGTTGCCGTTCGCCCGGCCAAGCCGCGCACCTCATCGGCAACGACCGCAAACCCGCGCCCATGCTCACCGGCGCGGGCAGCCTCGATAGCCGCATTCAGGGCCAGCAAGTTGGTCTGACTGGCAATGGTGTGAATCACCAGGGTGACCCGCGCAATGTCTTCACTGCGCTGATGCAAGGCCTCGATCAACTCGCGACTCTCGCTGGCACGGGCACTCAACTGATGCATCCGCTGGATCGACTCCGCAAGCACCGAACGCCCGGCAGCACTGCTCTGGTGTGCTTCACGGGCGGCAGCCAAGGCCTGCTGGCTGAGGTGCGAGGTCGCTTGCTCAGTATCGATCATGACGTGTGCGCTACTGACAATCTGAGCGGCTGAAGCAAGTTGCGATTGCAGCTTGCCGGCCAGTTGCTTCACAGAAAATGCCACACCCGCTGCCGACAAGGCGTTATGACTGGTAGTGCGCGAAAGATCACGGGTCAGCTCAGTGAGCGGATCGACTGCACGATGCACTTCATCCGGTTCGCGCCGGCGAAAACGCGGCAGCACCAGGGTCAACAAGGCCAGTGGCGCGCAGACATAGAACGACAGCCCGGCAAATGCCATCGCGGCCAACAGCACCAGCAGTACCAGACTTTGCAGCGCGACCCCCGCCCACCCCTGCCTGGCAATGGGTGAATGGCGCGGTGTTAGCATGGCCTCTGGCAGAGATCCTTCTCGCATCATGGTTCAAGCTCCATAGACACTGTCGTTTTTGTGACGCCATTAAACGCCACTATAAAGCCATTATCTATGCTTCCTTGGACCTAATACGACTGTGCTTGATACAGGACAAGAAACGCAAAGGCCCCGGGGTTTGATCCCTGGGGCCTTGAGCTACACCCGTACTGACGTCAGATCTGACGCTGGTGCTTGTCGATCTGCTCGTGGCGTTCTTGCGCTTCGATGCAGTACTTGGTGGTCGGGCTGATAAGCAGACGCTTCAGGCCGATTGGCTCACCACTGTCATCGCACCAGCCGAAGCTTTCGTCGGCAATTCGGCCCAGTGCCATCTCCAGCTGTGGCAGCAGGCGCTGATCACGTTCGATGGCGTTGACCAGCCAATGGCGCTCTTCTTCGACCGAGGCAGCGTCGGCAGGATCGGCAGGCGAGTCCAGGCTTTCAATGGCTACACGGCTCTGTTCGATACGCTCCTGGGTTTCGATCTTCATCGACTGCAACAAGTCGGTGAAGAAGGCCAGTTGCTCGGCATTCATGTAGTCATCGGCCGGCATGGCCAGCAACTTTTCCTTTGTCATTGATTTCTCTATAAAAAATACGTGCATTAAGGCGAATCGGGTGCTGCTCGCGACGAGCGCGCTCAGCGGAATTCTTCAAGCACCATCCGGCACTCAATTTACAGGGGGCGGCAGTCTAAGGCCGAGATTCGTACTCAGCAACATAAAAGACAGTGGATGCACCCGAAAAAACCAAGGGTCATAGTCACCTGATGGCCCGAGAGCGCAGGCTTTATAGCAAATAAAAGGGCTAGCCGGCGTACTGCAAGAGACAAACGGCAGCACCCGCCCCCGGCTCCCGGGAACCAACCGTTCAGATACTGTAACAATTTCTTGTGCATTCACGTGAATGCACACTACCCCAACAACTGACTCAACACCGCACGCAACTTGCCCGGTTTCACCGGTTTGCTCAACAACGGAGCCCCAAGGCGCTGCATCGCCAGACGGCTCTGATCGCTACGATCAGCAGTGATCATCACCGCGGCAATCGGCCGCCCAAAGTGCGCCCGCAGGTCCATGACCACATCACAGCCTGTTATTCCGTGGTCGAGATGGTAGTCCGCCAGGATCAGCTCCGGCTCACGCCCCTGAAGCACCTCCAGCGCGCTCTCACGGTCTGTAGCAGTCAGCACCTCACACCCCCACTGGCCAAGCAACGAGGCCATGCTCTGGAGAATGCTCAGCTCGTTGTCCAGGACCAGCAAACGACGCCCCGGCAATGGATTGCCGATACTGGGTTGCGGCAACACGGCTGCCGCCGGTGGGCGTGGCAAATCGTGGGTCAGCGGTACATCAATGCTGAATACCGAGCCGCGCCCCGGCCAGGAACGCACACGCACCTGGCAGTCGAGTATGCGGGCAATACGCTCGACAATCGCCAACCCCAGGCCAACCCCCTTGCGATCAGCCGCACGACCAACGTCGAGCTGATTGAACTCCAGAAAAATCGACTCCAGGCGATCGGCTGCAATCCCCCTACCGCTATCCCACACCTCAAGTCGCAGGTAATGACCACATCGCCTGGCCCCCAACAACACACGTCCGTGCTCGGTGTATCGGCAGGCATTGCTGAGGAAGTTGCGCAGGATCCGCGTCAACAAGCGCAAATCGGTATGAATCACCCGCTGACCGCTACGCACCCGCAAGCTCAGCCCTGCCGCCTCCGCTACCGGCTGGAACTCCGACGCCAATGGGGCCAACACCTCATCGAGGCTATACAGGTCAAGGTCCGGCTTGATCGCGGCCTGGTCCAGCCGGGAGATATCGAGCAAATCGGTAAGCAGGTCTTCGGCGCCTTCCAGCGCCTGATGAGCGCGTTCGACCAACACCTGCTCGGTGGCCGGTAGCGGTCGCTCACGCAAGGTAGAGATCAGCAGCCGCGCCGCATTCAACGGTTGCAACAGGTCATGGCTGGCCGCAGCCAGATACTTGTCCTTGCTACGGTTGGCGGCCTGGGCCGCATCGCGAGCCTCAATCAATTCATTGGTACGCTCGGTGACGCGCTGCTCCAGTTCATCGTTGAGCTGTTGCATGCGCTCTTGAGCCTGCTTGCGCTCGGTAATATCGGCAACAAAGCCCTCCACCAGGCCCTCTTCATCCGGTCGACGCAGCAGGTTCATCAGCACGTCGATACTGCTGCCATCACGGCGACGCAACTGTGTCTCATAGCCCAGCAAGGCGCCGTCGCGCTGCAACACCTGGGTAATTTGCAACAGCTCCGTCGGCCCACCGACAAACAAATGCCCTCCCAGGTCTCTGCGAGCAAACAACACAGCCTGAGGGTCCGAGTAACCCAGCATACGTGCCAATGCCGGGTTCGCGGCACGCAGGCCATCGTCCAGGCTGGCCTGAAAAATCCCGTGTACCGCGTGCTCGAACAGCCACTTGTAACGATTGCGCTCGGCCTCCAGCTCCTCCAGCCGCACGGCCAACTCCGGGTAGTGGCTCTTGCGAACGGTGTGGTTGCTCAGCCCTAGGAGCCCGGCAAGGGCATCGGCCCGAGGTTCAGAGGGCCTCGCCATACACCACCTCGACATCACGCAAGCTCGAGGCACGCGGGTTGGTCAGAATGCATGGATCATCCATGGCATGCTGCGACAGGAACGGGATATCCGACAGGCCAACACCGTGCAGGCCAAGGGTTTCATGGAAGCCCACCGCATGCTTGAGGGCAATCAGGTGCTCAACCAGCCGCTGGCGAATCTGGTTGTGGTTCAAACCGCGGCAATCAATACCGAGGGTCTCGGCGATCACTTTGAAACGCTCGGGGGCGGCGCTGTAGTTGAAGGCCACGACGTGCTCAACCAACACCGCATTGCACAAGCCATGCGGCAGGTCGAGAAAACCGCCCAGGCTATGGGACATGGCATGCACCGCCCCCAGAATGGCGTTGGAAAATGCCAACCCGGCCTGCATGCTGCCCAACATGATCTTCTCGCGCAGAGCGATATCGCCGGGGTTGGCAATCATCTGCACCAGGTGGCCGTTGATCAGGCGCATCGCTTCCAGGGCATGGGGATCGGTCAGCGGCCCGTGGCCGGTAGAGACAAAAGCCTCGATGGCATGCACCAACGCATCGATACCGGTGCAGGCGGAAAGGAACGGGTCCATGCTCAGGGTGGTTTCCGGGTCGATCAACGACACATCCGGCACCACTGCCTTGCTGACGATGGAGAATTTCATCCGTTCTTGCTGGTTGGAAATGATCACGAACTGCGAGACATCCGCCGAGGTGCCGGCCGTGGTCGGGATCAGGATCAGCGGCGGGCTCGGCACGCGAATGGTATCGACCCCTTCAAACTCCAGAATATGCCGCCCATGCGCGACCACGATGCCAATGCCCTTGGCGCAATCCATCGGGCTACCGCCACCGACGGCGACAATCACATCGCACTGCTCACTGCGGTAACGCTCAGCGCCGGCCATGACCTCCTCGACCCGAGGATTGGGCGACACGTCACTGTACAGGCAGTACTCGATGCCTTGCTCACGCAGGCTGGCTTCGATATCAGCCACCCACCCCGCCACGATCACACCTGGGTCGCTGACCAGCAACACCTTGCGTGCGCCAAAGGTCTTGGCGTAGTTGGCCACATGGTGCCGACAGCCGGCGCCGAAGATGATTTCCGGGGAGACGAATTTACGCAACTGGCTCAGGTTCGGGCTCATGCAACGCCTTCTTGTTTTTTTTAAGATAGCGCCAGCCTAAAGCATCGGACCGGGATTGCAATCAGACCGTCAAGGTCGTCGAAGATAAGCCGCGCCGGTCACTGCAACCAGTGACCGGCGGGAGAAGGATCAACGGTTGGCGAAGTACATCGTCACTTCAAAACCAATACGCAGATCAGTGAACGCAGGCTTTTTCCACATAGCTCGATCCTCTTCTAGCACCACAGGATTGCGGTGATTTCATTAAACACTTGCCCTGCAAACCACGCCTCCTACTTTGGGAGCAAACGGCGCAGCGCTTTGGTGCCATACCCTCAACAAGCCCTTCAGATACGCCGCGCACACGCGAGCGCCCTGCCAAGGGCAGATCTCGTCAAGCGAGCACTGAGTGGAGCACAAAAAAGCAGCCGCTGAACACTGACAGAAATGCCAGGTATCCAGCGGCTGAAAGGGACGTGAATTAGAAGAAGCCCAGCGGATTGATGTCGTAGCTCACCAGCAGGTTCTTGGTCTGCTGGTAATGGTCGAGCATCATTTTGTGGGTTTCACGGCCAACGCCAGACTTCTTGTAACCACCAAATGCGGCATGGGCCGGGTACAGGTGGTAGCAGTTGGTCCACACGCGACCGGCCTTGATCGCGCGGCCCATGCGGTAGGCACGGTTGATGTCACGGGTCCAGACGCCAGCACCGAGGCCAAACTCGGTGTCGTTGGCAATCGCCAGGGCTTCGGCCTCGTCCTTGAAGGTGGTCACACCAACGACAGGGCCGAAGATTTCTTCCTGGAACACCCGCATGCCATTGTGCCCCTTGAGCAGGGTCGGCTGGATGTAATAGCCCTGGGACAAATCACCGGCCAGACGCTCGCGATCACCACCGGTGAGCACCTCGGCGCCTTCTTCGCGGGCGACCTGCATGTAGGAGAGGATCTTTTCGTACTGCTGTTCTGAAGCCTGGGCGCCGACCATGGTTTCGGTGTCCAGCGGATTGCCGCGTTTGATCTGGCCGATCTTCTTCATCACCGCGGCCATGAAGGGCTCGTAGATCGACTCCTGAACCAACGCCCGTGATGGGCAGGTGCAGACTTCACCCTGGTTGAAGAACGCCAGCACCAGGCCTTCGGCAGCCTTTTCGATGAATGCAGGTTCGGCCTGCATGATGTCCTCGAAGAAAATGTTCGGCGATTTCCCGCCCAGTTCCACTGTAGACGGAATGATGTTTTCGGCAGCACATTTGAGAATGTGCGAGCCCACAGGGGTGGAGCCGGTGAAGGCGATCTTGGCGATGCGCTTGCTGGTGGCCAGGGCCTCACCCGCTTCACGGCCAAACCCCTGAACGATATTCAACACGCCCGGTGGCAACAGGTCGCCAACCAGCTCGGCCAGCACTGTAATCGACAGCGGCGTCTGCTCAGCAGGCTTGAGCACGATGCAGTTACCGGCGGCCAGCGCTGGCGCGAGCTTCCAGGCCGCCATCAGCAGCGGAAAGTTCCACGGGATGATCTGCCCGACCACACCCAGCGGCTCGTGGAAATGGTAAGCCGTCGTAGTGTCATTGATCTCGGCGGCGCCACCCTCCTGAGCACGGATGCAGCCGGCAAAGTAACGGAAATGGTCAGCGGCCAAGGGTACGTCGGCATTCAGGGTTTCACGGATGGCCTTGCCATTGTCCCAGGTTTCGCTGATGGCAAGCACTTCCAGGTGCTGCTCGATACGGTCGGCAATCTGCAGCAGAATCCGCGAGCGGTCCTGCACCGAGGTTCGCCCCCAGGCATCGGCAGCGGCATGGGCCGCGTCCAGGGCACGGTCGATGTCGGCCGCATTGGAGCGCGGAAACTCCGCAATCAGTTGGCCATTGACCGGCGAGCTGTTGCTGAAGTACTGGCCGCTCAACGGCGCAACGAACTCACCGCCGATGTAGTTGCCATAACGGGGCTTGAAACTGACAAGGGCATCTGGGGTGCCGGGTGCTGCGTAAATCATGCGCAAACCTCTGCTGATCGAGGCCTGCCGAAGGGCAGGCAGTGGTTCGATCTTAGCCAGCAGGTCGATAGCCGCGAATGAGCCGTTGGCAGCGGGCGGCTCATTATTTGGTAGTAGGTCTGGGAGGCGTCGTAGCACCTTGGCAAGGCCTGGCTCCCACCGCCCAATGTGTGCGGGAGCAGGCCTTGCCGGCGAGTTGGCGCCTTAACGGTCCTTGAACTGTGCTTCGCGCTTGGCGATGAAAGCCGCCATGCCTTCTTTCTGGTCTTCAGTGGCGAAGGCAGCATGGAACACGCGACGCTCGAAGCGCACACCTTCGGTGAGGTTGACTTCAAAGGCGCGGTTGACGCTTTCCTTGACCATCATGGTCATCGGGATCGATTTGCTGGCGATAACGGCAGCGACCTTCAGCGCTTCGTCGAGCAACTCCGCCTGAGGTACGACACGGGCAACCAGCCCCGCACGCTCGGCCTCTTCAGCGCCCATCAGGCGACCGGTCAGGCACAGTTCCATAGCCTTGGCCTTGCCTACGGCGCGCGTCAGGCGCTGCGTACCGCCCATGCCCGGCAGCACACCCAGGTTGATTTCCGGCTGGCCGAACTTGGCGTTGTCAGCGGCAAGGATGAAGTCGCACATCATCGCCAATTCACAACCGCCACCCAAGGCGAAACCGGAGACGGCAGCAATGATCGGCTTGCGGCGATTGGCGATACGGTCAGCGTCGCTGAACAGGTCATCGACGTAGATCTGCGGGTAACGCAGGTCGGCCATTTCCTTGATATCGGCACCGGCAGCAAAGGCCTTCTGGGAGCCGGTAAGCACCACGCAGCCGATGTTCGGGTCGCGTTCGAGCTGGTCCAGCGCCTGGTTGATCTCACTCACGATCTGCGCGTTCAGGGCATTGAGCGCCTGCGGCCGATTGAGGGTGATCAGACCGACCTTGTCACGGATGTCCAACAGGATGGTTTCGTACGTCATGCAAACGGCTCCCTTCAAAGATTACGCGCAATGACCATGCGCTGAATGTCGCTGGTGCCTTCGTAGATCTGGCAAACCCGCACATCGCGGTAGATCCGCTCCAGCGGGAAGTCGCTCAGATAGCCATAACCGCCCAGGGTCTGCAAGGCATCGGAGCAGACCTTCTCGGCCATTTCCGAAGCAAACAGTTTGGCCATCGAGGCTTCCACCAGCGCCGGACGCCCTGCATCACGCAAGGCTGCGGCATGATGCACCATCTGCCGCGCCACGGCGATGCGCGTTGCCATATCGGCCAGACGGAATGCGACAGCCTGATGCTCGATCAACGGTTTGCCGAAGCTTTGCCGCTCGCGGGCATAATCGCGTGCCACTTCAAACGCTGCGCGGGCCATACCCACCGATTGCGCGGCAATGCCGATGCGCCCGCCCTCCAGGTTCGCCAGCGCAATCTTGTAGCCTTCGCCCTCCTCGCCGAGGCGGTTGGCCACCGGCACGCGGACGTCATCGAAAACGATCTGGCAGGTGTCGGAGGCATGCTGGCCCAGCTTGTCTTCGACCCTGGCGACTTGGTAGCCCGGTGAATCCGTCGGCACGATGAAAGCGCTGATGCCGCGCTTGCCGGCTGCCGGATCCGTCACGGCAAACACGATCACCACACCGGCATTTTGCCCGGAGGTGATGAACTGCTTGCAGCCATTCAGTACGTAATGATCGCCATCACGGCGGGCGCGGGTTTTCAGGCTGCTGGCATCGGAACCGGCCTGCGGCTCGGTCAGGGCGAACGCACCGAGCATGGCGCCACTGGCCAGCGGGGTAAGGAACTGGGCTTTCTGCTGGTCATTGCCAAACTTGAGGATCGGCACACAGCCCACCGAGTTGTGCACGCTCATGATGGTCGAGCAGGCGCCATCACCGGCAGCGATTTCCTCAAGGGCCATGGCGTAAGCCAGGTAACCGGTGTCACAACCGCCCCACTGCTCCGGCACCAGCATGCCGAAGAAGCCCAGTTCAGCCATTTCGACCATGGCTTCTTTCGGGAAGCGGTGCTCACGGTCCCACTGTTCAGCAAAGGGCCGCAGACGCTCTTGGGCAAACTGCCGGGCGGCGTCGCTGATCTGCTGTTGTTCGTCATTCACTAACATGGTGGACCTCAATACAGGCATTCAACGGCCATGGCCGTGGCTTCACCGCCGCCGATGCAGATCGCCGCCACACCTCGGCGCAGGCCTTTCTGGCGCAGGGCCGAGAGCAGCGTGACGAGAATCCGCGCACCCGACGCACCGATCGGATGGCCAAGGGCGCAAGCGCCACCGTGGACATTGACCTTGTCATGGGGCAATTCGAGCGCTTGCATGGCAGCCAGGGTAACCACGGCAAAGGCTTCGTTGATTTCAAACAGATCGACTTCACCGAGGTTCCAGCCGGTGCGCTTCATCAGCTTTTCGATGGCGCCAATCGGTGCAACCGGGAACAGCGATGGCGTGTCAGCGAACGCTGCGTGACCATGGATCACTGCCAGCGGCTTGAGGCCACGTTGCTCAGCCTGGGAACGGCGCATCAGCACCAGCGCGGCTGCGCCGTCGGAGATCGAACTGGAGTTGGCCGCCGTTACGGTACCACCGTCACGAAAGGCCGGTTTGAGTTGCGGGATCTTGTCCGGGCGCGCCTTGGGCGGCTGTTCGTCATCACTGATCAGACGCTGTTCCTTGCCCACGGTGACTTCGACCGGAACGATCTCGGCGGCGAAGCTGCCGTCCTTGATCGCCTGCTGGGCGCGGGTCAGCGAGGCAATGGCAAAATCGTCCTGGGCTTTGCGACTGAAGCCATTCTTCTCGGCGCAATCCTCAGCGAAGGTGCCCATCAAGCGGCCCTTGTCGTAGGCATCTTCCAGGCCATCGAAGAACATGTGATCGATGATCTTGCCGTGCCCCATGCGATAACCGCTGCGGGCCTTGTCCAGCAGGTACGGCGCGTTGGACATGCTTTCCATGCCGCCGGCCACCACCACATCGGCGCTGCCGGCCAGCAGCAGGTCATGGGCCATGATCGCGGCCTGCATGCCCGAACCACACATTTTGTTCAGGGTTGTACAGGTAGTGCCCTTGTCCAGGCCAGCACCGAGGGCTGCCTGACGGGCCGGCGCCTGACCAAGACCGGCAGGCAGTACACAGCCGAACAACACCTGCTCGACGCTATCGCTGGCAATACCGGCGCGCTCTACGGCCGCACGAATGGCTGCAGCACCGAGTTGCGGGGCCGTCAGGCTTTTCAGGTCACCCTGCAGCCCACCCATCGGGGTACGCACGGCGCTGACAATGACAATTGGATCGTTGGCGAGGGTCATGATGGTTACTCTCTGATTACTTGGCAGCCATGCGCAGCGCACCGTCGAGACGGATCACTTCGCCGTTGAGCATGCTGTTCTCGATAATGTGACGGGCGAGCGCCGCGTATTCCTGCGGACGCCCCAGGCGTGGCGGATACGGCACACCTGCAGCCAGCGAATCACGCACTTCCTGAGGCATGCCCGCCATCATTGGGGTCTCGAAGATGCCTGGGGCGATGGTCATCACGCGGATACCAAACCGCGCCAGTTCACGGGCCGCCGGCAACGTCAGGCTGGCGATGGCGCCCTTGGAGGCAGCATAGGCTGCCTGGCCGATCTGGCCATCATAGGCAGCGATGGATGCGGTGTTGATGATCACTCCGCGCTCACCCTCGGCACCGGCCTCAGTTTCAGCCATGGCCGCCGCAACCAAACGCAGCAAATTGAAGCTACCGACCAGGTTAATGTTGATCACCCGACTGAAGCTGTCCAGGCCGTGCGGGCCCTGTTTACCGAGGATCTTCTCGGCACCGACCACGCCGGCACAGTTGACCAGCCCGTGAAGGCTACCAAAGGCTTCAACTGCGGCATCCACTGCAGCCTTGGCGGCGGCTTCCTGGCTGATATCGGCAACCGCGTAACGTGCCTTGGGGCCAAGGGCCTGCGCCTTGGCCGCTACAGCCTCGGCATTGAGGTCGACCAGCATGACCTGGGCACCGGCCTCGATGAGCATTTCGGCGGTGGCCGCGCCCAGCCCGGAGGCCGCGCCGCTGACGATGAAGTTTTTATTGGCAATGTGCATGTTCGGGTTCCTCAGGCGCTGGCAGTCTGACCCAGCGCGGCTTGTTGTTTGGCGATTTCCTGATTGCGCAGGATGAAGCGCTGCAGCTTGCCGCTCGGGGTTTTCGGCAGCTCGCTGACAAATTCGATTTCACGTGGGTAGGCATGGGCATACAGGCGTTGGCGCACGTGCTGGCGCAGGGTTTCGGCCAGTTCGGGGCTGGCGCTGTGGCCATTCCCCAGCACCACGAACGCCTTGACCAGCTCAGTGCGCTCCGGGTCGGGTTTGCCGATCACCGCGGCCTCGACCACCGAAGGGTGTTCGATCAAGGCGCTCTCGACGTCGAACGGTCCAACCCGGTAGCCGGAGGTGGTGATCACGTCGTCACTGCGGCCGACGAAGCTGATGCTGCCGTCGTCGTTCAACTCGACGGTGTCGCCACTCAGGTAGTACTTGCCGACAAAGGCCTTGGTTGGCAGGCCGTGATAACCCGCGAACCAGCACAGTGGTGACTGCTCACGGTCCACGGCGAGAATGCCTGGCTGCCCGGCAGGCAGTTCACGCTGCTGCTCATCCAGCACGACAATGCGATGCCCTGGAACGGCAAAACCTGCGGCGCCCATATGCACCTTGTGCGCAAGACCATGGTGATTGCACAGGACCATGCCCAGCTCGGTCTGGCCATAGTGGTCATGGATAGGCACATTCAACTGCTCGGCGAACCAGCGGATCACTTCTGGGTTGAGCGGCTCCCCAGCGCTACTGACCACCCGCAGGCAGCCCTTGATCGGCGCCGAAAAGTCCTCACCGGCAGCAATCAACATACGGTAGGCGGTTGGCGAACCGGCGAGGTTGGTAATGCCGTATTTCTTGATCACCTTGCAGGTGCTTTCAACGCTGAACGGGCCATCGAAGAAGGTCGTCGCGTGGCCCAGCGACAGCGGGCCGGTAACCGCATAGTAGAGCCCGTAAGCCCAACCCGGGTCGGCCAGGTTCCAGAAAGCGTCTTCCGGGCGCAGGTCGATGGCGTCGCGCATGTACCCCTGGAACGCGACGATCGCGCGCAGCGGCACTTCCAGCGGCTTGGCCGGGCCGGTGGTGCCGGAGGTGAACATCAGCAGAAACGGTGCGTCGGCGCTCAGCAGCACAGGCTCGCATTCACTCGCCGCAGCATTGAGTTCGGTATGGAAGTCGAGGTCGCCGGAGTCAGCCTGAGCGAGCACCGAGATAATCCGCGGGCAACCCTCGACGTCATCGAGCTTGCTGCGGTTGTTGCGGTCGGTGATCACCACCTTGGCACCGGAGCTTTCCAGTCGGTGCTCGATCGCCTTGGGGCCAAATGCGGTGAACAGCGGCTGGTACACCGCACCCAGGCGCCAGGTACCGAGTATCGTCACCAGCAGTTCTGCGGTACGTGGCAACAAACCCGCCACACGGTCGCCGGGGCCTACACCCTGAGCCTTGAGCACGTTGGCAAACCGCGCGGCGCGGGCCTGCAGATCGGCAAAACTGTAGTGCGTGCTGTTACCGTCACGGTCTTCGCAGTTCAACGCAATACGCCCGTCCTGGGCATGTCGGTCACAGCACTCAACACAGGCGTTGAGCGCCTCAAGGTTACCTGCAAGGGCCTCGTCGGCGGCCTGCTGATAGTTGAAGCTGCCCGCAGCCACGCTGTATTCACGCATCACCAGACTCCTCGTTTCTTATTTTTGGAATAAACGAATGATCTGTTGATAGTCGCGCTGGTCACTGCCTGCGGCAATGGTCAAAGCGCGCAATCTGGATGACTGGTTTGGCCACTCAGTCGGTCGGCAGAAGAATCAGGCTGCGGTAGTGCCCCGGGTTACTGCCGGTCCATTTGCGGAATGCCTTGTAGAACGAGCTGGTATCGGCAAACCCCAGGCGCGCGGCAATGTCAGCAAAACTGACGTCGGCTTCGGCCAACCAGGTGATCGCCAGTTCCCGGCGCACACTGTCTTTCAAGCCCTGATAGGTCTGCCCTTCATCGGCCAAGCGCCGCCGTAACGTCGAGGCGGAAATGCACAGGCGCTGGGCCAAGGCTTCGGTCTCGGGCCAGGCAGCAGCGGGCAGCGCGCGCAGGTCGTGGCGAATACGCCGCGCCAGGCTGGCCGGGTCGCGGTACTTGACCAGGATGTTGGCGGGCGCTTCGGCCAGAAAGCGCTGCAACTCATCGACGCTGCGCCTGACGGGAAGATCAAGGCACTCGGCCGCAAAGATCATCCGCGTGCGCGGGCGACCGAACTGCAGGTTCTCGGAAAACATCACCCGGTAGTCGTCGCAGAAGTCCGGCTCGGTACAGCGCAGTTCGATAGCCAGGATCGGAATACGCCGCCCTGCCAGCCAGCAGGCGACACCATGAACGATCATCCAGAAGGTGAAGTAGGTAAACGCCCGACGAGGTGCATCTTCAGGTTCGCCGACCACGATTTCGGCCAGGCTCTGCTGGCGCACCAACACCGGTTGCAGGTGCTCCAGCATCAATGACAGGAAGCTCAGCGCCGACTCCAGCGCGGCGCCCAGCGTGGGCTGCGCCATGGAAGAACGGCACAAAAATGCCAGGCTGCCGCTGCGCAAGCCGCGCGGGTCCATGCAGAAAAACTCATCGTGACAACGTCGCGCCAACAGCCGCCATAGCTGCGCATAGGCACTGGCCGGCACACGGGCATCGAGCTGGCCCAACTGCTGCGGGTCGATGCCGACCCGTTTGAGTACCTCGCTCGTGGCGCTGCCTGCTGCACAACTCTGCAACAGGGCCTCACGCACCAGTTGCATGGAGATCGTGTCTTTCTCCGTCATCGCTTGTACTTCACCTTCCCTTGAGGTTGCCGGTCGACATCTTAGAGCTCCGCCAGCGAAAACGCTCGTTTCAGCCCTGCTGTGCCAGGTCCAGAAATGCCCGTATCAGCCGAAGCTCACGGCGCCGTTCCAGACAACCCAGCATATGCTGGTTGATCAGCCCCGGGCCGGCAATCGGCCGGGCCACAACACGCGGGTCGTGGCTGACTTCGACCGAGGCGACAATGCCGATACCCAGCTCTGCCGCCACGGCTTCGGTCACTGCTTCGCGGCTATCCAGTTCCAGCAGGACCCTGGGCTGCACCTGCGCTTCGCTGCACGCCTGATCGAAGGTGCGCCGGGTAATCGAACTGGGCTCGCGCAGCACCATGATCTGTTTATCCAACTGGTCAATGGGCAACTGCGCAGTACTGGCAGCCCATTCATGCCCGGCCGGAATCAGTGCACAGATATGCGACGGCCCAAGGCTCTGCAAATACAGCCCCTTGCGCGGTTCCACCTCGGTCAGTACCGCCACATCGGCATGTTCGGACAACAACGCCGCAAGGGTTTCCTGAGCATTGCCCAGGCGCAGGTTGACCGTAATGCCCGGGTAGCGGGCGCGCAATTGCGCGAGCATCGGCATGACCCGGTGCGGGCCGTCTGCGGCCACTTCCAGGCGCCCGGTCAGCAACTGCCGGTTGGCTTCAAGCATCGCCTGGGCCTCTTCAGCCAGGCTGAACATGGCACGGGTGATCGCCGCCAGGCGGGTGCCCTCCTCGGTCAGTTCCACCCGGCGCGCCGTACGGCGCAACAAGGTGATCTGGTAATGCTCTTCAAGTGCCTTGATATGCCCGGTGACCGCTGGCTGGCTGATGAACAAGCGATTGGCGGCCCGGGTAAAACTGCCTTCACGGGCCACGGCATCAAAGGCGCGGAGCTGGAACAGGTTCATCAGTATCGGCCCCACTTATAGTTGGCATAACAACAAACAATTTGATTGATGGCGCGCGGAATTGCAACTTAAGCCCCGTACCTTCAGCCCACAGTTTGTGAGGACCACCACCATGAGTACTGCCGCTCCGATCCTGCTGACCCCTGGCCCCCTGACCACTTCGGCCCGTACACGGCAAGCAATGCTGGTGGACTGGGGCTCGTGGGACCGTGACTTCAACCAACTGACCGCCAGCCTGTGCCAACAACTGCTGGCCATCATCAACGGCGCCGGGACACACCATTGCGTTCCCCTGCAAGGCAGCGGCACCTTCGCCGTGGAAGCAGCCATCGGTACCTTGGTACCGCGCGACGGTAAAGTGCTGGTACTGATCAACGGCGCCTACGGCCAGCGCCTGGCAAAAATCTGCAAAGTACTAGGGCGCGCCTACAGCACGTTCGAAACCGCAGAAGACGAGCCGACCACGGCTGCCGATGTCGACCGCCTGCTGCAAGCCGACGCCAGCATCACCCACGTGGCGCTGATTCATTGTGAAACCAGTACCGGCATTCTCAACCCGCTGCCCGACATCGCCCGGGTCGTCGCCAACCACGGCAAGCGCCTGATCATCGATGCCATGAGTTCGTTTGGAGCCTTGCCGATCGACGCCAGCGAAGTGCCCTTCGATGCCCTGATCGCCGCTTCCGGCAAGTGCCTGGAAGGTGTGCCGGGCATGGGCTTCGTATTCGCCAACCAGGCATCGCTGGCCGCTGCCGAAGGCAACTCGCATTCCCTGGCAATGGACCTGCACGATCAACACAGCTACATGGCCAAGACCGGCCAATGGCGCTTCACCCCGCCCACCCATGTGGTCGCGGCCCTGCATGAAGCCCTGCTGCAGTACAACGAGGAAGGTGGCCTGCCCGCTCGTTATCAGCGCTACGCCAGCAACTGCAAAACCCTGCTCGATGGCATGGCCGCCATTGGCCTGCGCAGCTTCCTGCCGGCAGACATCCAGGCACCGATCATCGTCACCTTTCACGCCCCTCGTGATGCACGCTACGCCTTCAAAGACTTCTACGAGCGGGTCAAGGCCAAGGGGTTCATCCTCTACCCTGGCAAGCTCACCCAAGTGGAAACCTTCCGCGTCGGTTGCATCGGCTGTGTTGGCCCGGACGGCATGAGCGCCGCCGTCAACGCCATTGCCGAAGTGCTGCGCGAAATGGAAGTGCTGGATATCTGAAGCCGTTTTCAATCCGCCCGATGGCATGACCGATCAAGGAATTCACCGATGAACTACAAAAACCCAACACACCTGCAAGCCGCGATCCTCGACTGGGCCGGCACCGTGGTCGACTTTGGCTCCTTTGCACCTACGCAGATCTTCGTCGAAGCCTTTGCCGAGTTCGACGTCGAGGTTTCTATCGAGGAAGCCCGCGGCCCGATGGGCATGGGCAAATGGGACCATATCCGCACCCTCTGCGACCAACCGCAGATTGCCGAGCGCTACCGCAAGGTGTTCGGACGCACCCCGACCGATGATGACGTGACCGCCATTTACCAGCGTTTCATGCCGCTGCAGATCGAGAAGATCGCCGTGCATTCGGCACTGATCCCCGGCGCGCTGGACACCCTCACCGGCCTGCGTCAGAACGGCCTGAAGATCGGCTCGTGCTCGGGCTATCCGAAAGTGGTGATGGACAAGGTGGTCGAACTGGCGGCAAAGAACGGCTATGTTGCCGACCACGTAGTGGCCACTGACGAAACCCCTAATGGACGCCCTTGGCCGGCGCAAGCGCTGGCCAACGTGATTGCCTTGGGCATCGACGACGTCGCTGCATGCGTCAAGGTCGATGACACCGTGCCAGGCATCCTCGAAGGCCGCCGCGCCGGCATGTGGACCGTCGCCCTGGTCTGTTCCGGCAACGCCCTGGGCCTGACCTACGAAGGCTATCGCGCCCTCGACCCGAACACGCTGGAAGCCGAGCGCAAACGCATTCATGCGATGTTCGAAGGTTCGCGCCCGCACTACCTGATCGACACTATCAATGAGTTACCCGGCGTGATCGCTGACATCAACCAGCGTCTGGCCCGAGGTGAGATGCCGCAAGCGGTTTGACTGCGCAGTGCCGGCTCCTGAAAGGAGCCGGCCTCACCTCAACGCTGATGCAGCGCGACCCAGCGCGCATAGCTGTCAATGAACCCCTGCAGAAACGGCCGGGTTTTCTCCGAAAGCTTGCCATGTTCATCGAACAGGCTCCCCGCCCCGCCTACATATGCCTCGGGCTGCTGCATGCAAGGTACGTCGAGGAACACCAGCGACTGGCGCAAATGATGGTTGGCACCAAAGCCCCCCACCGCACCCGGCGACACACTGATTACCGCGCCCGGCTTGCCGCTCCAGGCACTCTGCCCGTAGGGCCGTGAACCCACATCAATGGCGTTTTTCAGCACACCTGGGACCGAACGGTTGTACTCAGGTGTCACAAACAACAGTGCATCGCTATTGCGAATCTGCTCACGAAAAGCCGTATAGGCAGCGGGTGGCGTGCCATCAATGTCTTCGTTGTACAGCGCCAGCCCGCCAATTTCGACAATACTCAATTTGAGACTGGGGGGCGCCAACTCGGCAAGCGCGCGAGCGACCTTGCGATTCAAGGACTCCTTACGCAGGCTGCCCACCAGCACCGCAACTGAATAGACCGGACTCATAGCGCTCTCCAACCTGAAAAACATAGGGAATTTTAGGTATAGACGATCAGTGCAGCTCCTCAGTTTTTTTCTACACTGGCAAAACTCCCCGCAGTTACAGCGGTCTATGGCTGACAGCGCATTTTTATTTCAGAGGTTGCACGTTAAATGACAGCAGTACTGGTCGGACAATTTCATGCACGGGATGCTGAAGGACGTATCTACCCTGTACATGAGTTCCAGGAATCTACCCTGCAGGCCGATGGAACTGCCGCCTCGCTCCCCGTTACCACCTACCGCCTGGCGATCGGTGACCGGGTCAACCACCTGGGTGAGGACCGCTTTGAACTGGTGCAAAGCGGTGTGGAGATCATCCGCATCCCCTGAGCCCATTCAGGGCGTAATGCAATCGACGGTATAGACCCGCCCCTGGGCGGTGTCTTCATGCTGGAGCCCATGCACGTCCGCGACAAAGCCGGGAAAACCGGTGTCGAAAGCCCGCGCGAAGGCCAGGTAGTCGATGATTGAGCGTGTCGCCTCGGTGAAGCGCTCACCCGGCATGATCAAGGGTATGCCCGGCGGGTACGGCACCAACATGACGGCGGCAATACGCCCGATCAATTGGTCGATGGGCACCGCCTCCACCTCCCCCCTGATCAGTTTGTCGTAGGCGTCGGCCGGTTTCATGACCACCTCTGGCAAACGGGTGTACAAACGCTTGAGTTGCTTGGCCGTGGCATTGCTGCGGTAACAGTCGTGCAACTGGTCACACAGGTCACGCAGGCCCAACCGCTGGTAACGCGACGGGTCCAGGTTTGCCACGCACGGCAGGCTTTCGAGCAAGTCGGTATTGGCGTCGTAGTTGCGCTTGAACTCCAGCAGCTCGGTCAGCAAGGTGCTCCACTTGCCCTTGGTAATACCCATGGAAAACAGCACCAGGAAGGAATAGAGCCCGGTCTTTTCCACCACCAGCCCTCGCTCCCAGAGAAACTTGCTGACCACGGCCGCCGGAATCCCGTGCTCGCCCAGCGCACCGTCCGCAGTCAGGCCCGGCATGACCAGCGTGACCTTGATCGGATCGAGCAGCACATAGTCATCGGCCACCTCGCCAAACCCGTGCCATGCGGCCTGCGGCTGCAGCAGCCAGTCAGCAGTAGCCACCGCCCGCGCACCTTCGACCCGTGGTGGTTGCCAGACACTGAACCACCAGTCATCGGCGGCGATATGCGTGCGCAGGTTGGCCAGGGCCCGCCTGAAGCTCAACGCTTCATCGAACATTTCCTGTAGCAAAGAACGCCCGGCCGGGCCTTCCATCATCGCCGACGCCACGTCGAGCGACGCCAGGATGCTGTATTGCGGCGACGTGGAAATATGCATCATGAACGCTTCGTTGAAACGGTCTCGGTCCAACTGCCGAGCCCCGCCATCCTGCACATGGATCATCGAAGCCTGGCTGAAGGCTGCCAGCAATTTGTGGGTCGAATGGGTGCTGAACACCAGCGGGCTGTCCGCACTGCGTGACGTTCCCATGGCGAAACGCCCGGCGAAAAACTCATGAAACGCCGCATAGGCATACCAGGCTTCGTCGAAGTGCAGCACCTCGACACTGTTGCCGAGCATCTGCTTGATCAGCTCGGCGTTGTAGCACAGGCCGTCATAGGTCGAGTTGGTCACCACGGCCATTCTCACCTTCGGCGCGCGGCCCTGCGCCAGCGGGTTGGCGTCGATCTTGGCCTGAATCGACTCGCGGCTGAATTCACTCAGCGGGATCGGCCCGATGATGCCCAGTTCGTTGCGTTCAGGGCACAGGTACAAAGGGATTGCACCGGTCATGATAATGGCGTGCAACACTGACTTGTGACAGTTGCGGTCAACCAGCACCAGATCATCGCGAGCGACCATCGCATGCCAGACAATCTTGTTGGCCGTAGAGGTGCCGTTGATCACAAAGAAGGTGTGGTCCGCACCAAAGTTGCGCGCAGCCCGCGCTTCAGCGTCAGCCAGTGGCCCGGTGTGATCGAGCAGCGAGCCAAGCTCCGGCACCGACACCGAGAGATCCGAGCGCAAGGTGTTTTCACCGAAAAACTGGTGGAACGCCTGGCCCACCGGGCTTTTGCGATACGCCACGCCGCCGCCGTGACCCGGCGTATGCCAGGAGTAGTTGGACTGCGCAGTGTGTTGCACCAATGCCTTGAAGAACGGCGGCAACAGCCCGTCCAGGTAATTGTGCGCAGCCCGTGCCACCTGCCGCGCCAAAAACGGTACCGTGTCTTCAAAAAGGTAGAGGATACCGCGCAGCTGGTTCAGCTCGCTCATGGCTTCTGCCGGCGCATTCTCCAGCGTCACTTGCTCGCCCAAGGCAAAGATCGGCAGGTGTGGCGCACGCAGCCGCGCCAGGCGAATGAGCTCGACCATGTTCTGCAGCAGGTGAGTATTCTCCCCGGCACCCTCGGCAGCGATCAGCATGCACGCCAGGCCATGGTGAGTGGACGCCACCAAACGTCCTTCGGCGTAATCCACCGCCGAAAGAATCGCAAAGCCGTCTTGCGTCAGCTCCTGGGCAATGGCGCGTACGCGCTCGCCAGCAACCGTATCAGCCTTGATATCGCGGTGAACGATCAGAACGGGAAACTTAAGATCCTTGTACATGCGCCACCCCACCCCGGAAACGACAGGCCCGAAGAGCCTTTCACTTCACAGGTTAGAAGGTTGCCGCCAGTGTGCAGGAACGACTTCAGTTCGCCTCGTTCATCTGTTGCCACAACGACGGACCACCCGCGGACTTGGCGATCGCTTCCAGGCGGGCAAGATGGGCTTCAAGCTCGCTGGCGTTAGCCCGAATGATTCGTCCAGGCTGACGATCAGCCGGCAACCGACGAATTTCGCTGCCCTGAATGCTGTTGCCGTTACTGTCTTCAGCACCGTCGGCAGCCAACGAAAGGCTGGTCTGCCCGCCGGTCATGGCCAGGTAGACGTCTGCCAGCAACTCGGAGTCAAGCAACGCGCCGTGCAAGTCGCGGCCGGAGTTGTCGATACCGTAGCGTTTGCACAAGGCATCAAGGCTGTTGCGTTGCCCCGGATGACGTTCCCGCGCCATCATCAGGGTGTCGAGCACGTCGCAGTATTGGGTGATGTCAGTGCGGTCGGCGTAACCGGCCAAGGCGAATTCGTTGTTGATGAAACCAACGTCGAACGCCGCGTTATGGATGATCAGCCGCGCACCCTTGATGTATTCATAGAATTCATCGGCGACTTCGGCAAAGCGCGGTTTGCCAATCAGGAACGCATCGGTGATGCCGTGAACGCCGATAGCGCCCTCGTCACTCTCCCGATCCGGTTGCAGGTAAACGTGGAAGTTGCGGCCCGTCAGACGCCGACCAATCACCTCGACACAACCGATCTCGATGATCCGGTGACCGTCGGTAACCGGCATACCGGTGGTTTCGGTATCCAGCACTACCGACCTGTTGTTATGCATCTCCACGCCGGTGATCTCCTGCCGCGCACATCTAGAAAACCGCACCCCGTCGCTGATCCGGCCAAGCCGACAGTGACAGGGTGCTCAATTGGGAAAGCCGGGAATTCTACCTCAGCTCCCAGGCATTTGCCGGACCGATTTACGCTCAGCGCAGACCGCGCACTTCGTCGACACCGCGGTTGGCCAACTGGTCGGCCCGCTCGTTGCCGTCATGGCCAGTGTGGCCGCGCACCCACTTCCAGGTCACCTGGTGCCGACCGACCTGTTCGTCAAGCTGCTGCCACAGGTCGGCATTCTTCACCGGTTGCTTGGCAGCGGTTTTCCACCCGCGTTTCTTCCAATTGACCATCCACTCGTTAATGCCCTTCATGACATATTCCGAGTCGGTGACCAACAACACTTCGCAACTGCGCTTGAGGGCTTCCAGCGCACGGATGGCGGCCATCAACTCCATACGGTTGTTGGTCGTCTCGCGCTCGCCCCCCCACAACTCCTTTTCCACACCCTTGCAAATCAGCAGGGCGCCCCAGCCACCGGGGCCAGGGTTACCCTTGCAGGCACCATCGGTGTAGATCTCGACGCTTTCGCTCATGTACAGCCTTTTTCATCAGTAATTGCCCCCGAGCCTGCACGCTCAGGGTTCGGAATTGCGTCGGTTGACCTTGGCCATCGGAAGGGGCAGCAACTTGCCCATGGGTTCGCGACGCTCCTGGCGCAGCGGCCGCAGGCCAACCACCATTTTGCGCGCTACCAACAGGTAGACACCACCGCCGACACCCTGCCATCGGCCGGCCAAGCGCTCCCAGCCTTCCAGGCGCTGTTGCCAGGCGGCGGAAGCGAGCGGCGGACGATAGCACCCGAAGCGGCGTTTCTCCAGCGCGAAGCCCAGCAGGTTCAACCAGTCGCCGACGCGAGAGGGCGAGATGCAGCGCGCCTTGCGCAAGGCATCATGGGCAAAGAAATGACGCACTCCCCAGGTACTCCAGGGGTTGATACCGACGATCAATAAATGCCCACCAGGGCGCACGCTGCTGGCGGCCTCGCGCAGCAGGCCGTGCGGCGAAAGGCTGAAGTCCAGCCCATGCTGCAGCACGACCACATCAGCGGCGTGCTCACTCAACGGCCAGGCCTGCTCTTCACAGACAATCTCCACCCCTGGCAACGGCGCGCCCAGGCGCACATTGCGCTGCACTTGCGGCGCATTGGGCGGAGCCTCGGCACAAGGGCCGTAATGCACCAGGTAGCCACCGAAGTAACGCCCCAGTTCCTCCTCCAGCAGCCGCTGCTCTTCTTTGAGCAACAACTGCCCCAATGGCCCGCCGAACCAGTCTCTCGCCAGACTGATCAGCTCAAGCCAGTCCGGATCAGCCTGAGCGAACGCTTTGTCGGTCATAGCCCTCTCCCGCTTGCCGGGTTCTCGTGGAACCCCATAGCCTCTAAGATGCACCAATGTCCCACGCTTGGCGAATCGCACCATGATACAGATCGATGCCCTGCCCGCTTTCTCCGATAATTACATCTGGCTGTTGCAGGACCCTGCCAGCCGCCGTTGTGCGGTCGTCGATCCGGGGGACGCCGGCCCCGTGCTCACCTGGCTCGACCATAACCCTGGCTGGCAGTTGAGCGACATTCTGATCACCCACCACCACCACGATCATGTCGGCGGCATCGAAACGCTCAAGGCGACCACCGGCGCCCGGGTGTGCGGCCCGGCTACAGAGCCAATCCCGGCCCGCGACCTGGCCCTGAACGACAACGACCGCCTGCACGTGCTGGGCCTGACGTTCCAGGTGTTGGCAGTGCCCGGTCATACACTGGGGCATATTGCTTATTACAGTAGCCAGACACCAACACCGCTACTGTTCAGCGGCGACACGCTATTCGCCGCTGGCTGCGGTCGCCTGTTCGAAGGCACTGCCGAGCAAATGCACCAGTCACTGCAACGCCTGGCAGCCCTGCCAGCCGAGACGCTGGTCTATTGCACACATGAATACACCCTGAGCAACCTGCGCTTTGCCTGTGCGGTGGAACCACAAAACCCGCATATTGCCCAACGCTTCGCCGACGTTACCCAGTTTCGAGCACACGATCGCATCACATTACCCTCCACGCTGGCACTGGAGAAGCTGACGAACCCCTTTTTGCGCACCGGTGAAACATCCGTTAAAGAAAAAGTGGACGAACGGAATGGCACCCCAAGCGCCTCTCCAAGTACTGTTTTTGCTG
>NZ_MBPN01000041.1 GCF_001695625.1 Pseudomonas defluvii | reverse complement strand
TTTCCAGGCGTGCTCCTTCAACCGCTCGGACACTTCACCGGATCTCGTCAAGCTGTTCAGCCTGTCTAGGGGCGCTAATGTAGTCGAAAGTTTTTCTTTTGGCAAAGGTTTTTTTCAGAATTTTCATGCGCTTAAGGGCCACGGCCACGCTTGCCTGCCAAATAGGGCAAAGCTGCCAATCTATAAAGCGCTTTACCCGCCTTTCACCGTCGCCCCCCAGCGTACGGGGCCGCAGGCGCCAGCGCTGACCGGCCAGTCAGCCTTGGCGCTTTACCTGGCTGCAGAGGCTGAGTAACGTCTGCCTCACTCTTAACAAAGGATCCCTCTCATGAGTGAGCTGATTACCTACCACCTGGACGAGGGTATCGCGACCCTGACCCTGAACAACGGCAAGGTCAACGCGATCTCTCCCGATGTGATCGCCGCGTTCAACAGCGCGCTGGATCGTGCACAGCAAGACCGTGCAGTGGTAATTATCACCGGCCAACCGGGCATCCTCTCCGGCGGTTATGACCTGAAGGTGATGACCTCCGGGCCACAGGCGGCCGTGAGCCTGGTCACGGCAGGCTCTACCTTGTCCCGGCGCCTGCTCGCTCACCCGTTCCCGGTGATTGTCGCCTGCCCCGGGCACGCCGTGGCCAAGGGTGCCTTCCTGCTGCTCTCGGCCGATTACCGTATCGGTGTCGAAGGCCCTTTCAGTATCGGCCTGAACGAAGTACAGATCGGTATGACCATGCACCACGCGGGCATCGAACTTGCCCGCGACCGTCTGCGCCGCTCGGCGTTTCACCGCTCGGTGATCAATGGCGAGATGTTCGACCCGATCAGCGCCGTCGACGCCGGCTTCCTGGATAAAGTCGTGGCTGCCGAGCAGTTGCAGGAGGCCGCCCTGGCCGCTGCCCGGCAACTGAAGAAAATCAACATGAGCGCGCACAAGAACACCAAGCTCAAGGTGCGCAAGGCCCTGCTCGATACCCTGGACGATGCAATCATTCTCGATCAGGAACACCTGGGCTAACGTCTCCGGCGCATCGCAGGCGAGCCTGTTCACCACAGGCCCCACACAAGGCACTGGCTTTCACACCGGGCCGACCTTGCCTGCGATGCCTTGGCCCTCGGCCAGCACCATCAGTGTTTGCCCCCACGAGTGCACAGCCGTACACTGCGCCGCGTTTGCCCAGTGTGAGTCACTCGATGCTTTATCTGATCCGTATGCTTCTGTTGGGCATACACTTTCTGCTGGCGGGTACGCTTGGCTTGTTGATTGGCCTGTGCCGCCCCTTCAACCCAGACAACAGCCGGATTTTTGCTCGCCTGTATGCCTGGCCCATTGGCGGGTTGCTGCGCCTGCGGGTCAAGGCCGAAGTCGGCCCCTTGTTCGACCAGCCGCCCGGCTGCGTGATCATCGCCAACCACCAGTCCAACTTCGACCTGTTCGTCCTCGGCGGTGTCGTCCCACCACGCACGGTGTGCATCGGCAAGAAAAGCCTGGGCTGGATACCCTTTTTCGGTCAGATCTTCTGGCTTGGCGGCAATATTCTGGTCGACCGCAGCAACGCCTACCATGCACGGCAGGCGCTCCATGCCACCACCCAGATAGTGCAGCACAACAACACCTCGATCTGGATTTTCCCGGAAGGTACACGCAACCCCGGCAACCAGTTGCTGGACTTCAAGAGCGGTGCGTTCCGCTTGGCAATTGAAGCAGGGGTTCCCATCGTGCCGGTGTGTGTCAGCCGTTATGCACAGCGCATGCGCCTGAACAGCTGGAACAGCGGCGACGTCATCATCCGCTCGCTGGCGCCCATCTCGACCAGCGGCCTCGGCAAAGAGGACATCCCGGCGTTGATCCAACAGTGCCGGGAACAGATGCAGCGCTGCATCGACACGATGGAAAACGAACTGCCGCCGGCCTGAGCAGTTGCCGGATCGATGCAGTCATACCAAGCTGACAGGATCACCTGAAGAAGCGAGCAGTCATGGGACGAGTCGTTGCAGCCGCGGTGTACAGCGCCGGCAGAAAAGTTACGTCAATCGAACTGGACGAAGGCAGCCACTGGGCCAGCAAGCCAGGGCACTTTGTCTGGATCGGCCTGGAAGAGCCTGATGCGCAGGCGCTGGCCAATCTGCAGCGCCAGTTCAACCTGCACGAACTGGCCATTGAAGATGCCCTGGAAAAACACAGCCGGCCGAAGCTGGAAACGTTCGGCGACGCGCTGTTCATCGTGACGTATTCACCCGTGCGCCACGAGGGCAAGCTGGAGTTCATCGAGACGCACATCTTCGCCGGCAAGGGGTACATCATCACCTGCCGCAATGGCCACTCGAAGTCCTACGCGCTGGTACGCCAACGCTGCGAAGCGCGCCCTCTGCTGCTGGAGCATGGCGAGGACTTCGTCCTCTACGCCCTGCTCGACTTTGTCACCGAAAACTATCAGCCAGTCAGCGAAGCGATTCACGGCGAAATCGAAGAGCTGGAACAGAGCGTACTGAGTGGCGCACTCAACGAAGATGACATCAAGCGCCTGCATGGCCTGCGCCGAGACATTCTGCGCCTGCGCCGCTATGTGGCGCCGATGGTCGAGATCAGCGAGGAACTGCAACGCCTGACGTTCCCGTTCATCGACAAGAACATGCGCCCGTACTTTCGAGATGTGCAGATTCACGTGACCCGACAGATGGAAGACCTCGCCGGTATTCGTGACATCGCCAGCCAGACCATCGAGATCGGCATGCTGCTGGAGTCATCGCGGCAAAGCATCGTCCAGCGCAAGTTCGCCGCCTGGGCGGCGATACTGGCCTTCCCCACCGCCGTGGCCGGTATCTACGGCATGAACTTCCAGAACATGCCGGAGCTTGGCTGGCAGTACGGCTACTTTGCCGTACTGGGGGTGATCACAGTAGGCTGCTCCGCACTCTTTGCCAGTTTCAAGCGCTCCGGCTGGCTCTGAGGTGCCCCCTCAGGCCGTCGTGCCTTCGGGCTTATGGGCCACGAAGCGCATCATCCATTCGGCCACGGTTTCACCCTGGTGCTCGCTGGACAGGCTGGCCAGCCCTTGTCGATAGACCTCATCGCCCAGGTGCTGCTGACGCAAATCAAGCAGCGCCCGTGAGTAATCGTGAACGAACTCGGGGTGCCCCTGGAAACACAGCACCTGATCGTCGATGTGATAGGCCGCATACTGGCAGAACTCGCTGGACGCGATCAGCGTGGCGTTTTCCGGCAAGCGGGTGACCTGGTCCTGATGGCTGATCAACAAGGTCAGGTCTTCGATCGCCGGGGTCATCCACGGCTGCTGTGCGTTCAGGCGATAACGGTGAATACCGACGCCCCAGCCCTGCGTCGCACGCTCGGTCTTGCCCCCCAACAGCAGCGCCAGCAACTGATGACCAAAGCACACGCCAAGCAACTTGTCGCCACGCTGGTAGCGCTCAAGCAAAAAAGTCTTGAGGGTTTGAATCCAGGGATCGCTGCCAAACGAATCGGCCTTGCTACCGGTAACCAGGTAAGCATCGAACGATTGCTCATCGCTGGGGTACTCGCCGTTCATTACGTTATACAGGCTGAACTCGGCGGCGATGGGTTGGCGGGCAAACAGTTGCTCGAACATCCGGCCGTAGCCCTGAAACTGCTCGACCAGTTCCGGCCGCAGGACGTCGGTTTCAAGGATGCAGATGCGTAGCGACATAGAGATAGTCCCGAACGACAAAGGCGAAATGCGTGCTAGAGCCTGCCGCGATTAAGGCCTGTAAGCAAGTAGAATGCACTGACGAACGGTCATGCAGACTGGATCCACCGACGAACTGCACGCACGTGTCTAGCAAGGGCGATCATCATGGCATGGCAAAACGCCTGATAGCCAAAGCAAAGATTCTAAAAGCTGGAAATACCAAACCGTTCTAAAAGATGGGTGACGTTAACCCTAAGGTTAGTTGTATACCCACTTTCAGCAGGTTTGTGCCGGTGCCTGGCAGGCCCGAAATCACACGTAAACCTTCGACAGGGAAGCCACTCGGCATTCAGGAATAACAACAAAAAGGCAGTCAGCCATGTTCAAGCACACGAAAGTACGTCAGGCAGGGCTCATCCTCTTTGCCACTACCCTACTCTTGATTCTGCCGAATCTATCGCGGCTGTTCGGCTGAACGACGCGCACGCCTCAGGAACCTATCAGCCGTAGTGTATGCTGCCGGTCTCATTGGTTGGAGACTGTTCCATGCGACGCTGCCTTGCCCTGCTGTTTGCCGTGCTGAGCCTACCGTTACAGGCCGCTCAACTGGTTCTGGAACTGGGTGATGCGCCGATCAACTGGCAAACCGAAGACTTGCTCAAGCACCCGCAAGCGCAATCGATCAGCATCGCGGACGATGTTTCCTACAAGAAAGCCATGCACTACCGCGCCATCCCCCTCAGCGCCCTGCTGACCGGGGTTTCGGCACAGGATCACCTGCAGGCAGTTGCGCTGGACGGCTTCGCCGCCGAGATGCCAGCGGCGCCACTGCTCGCCAAGGGGCCAGCACGGGCCTGGCTGGCCATTGAGGACCCCGCCAAACCCTGGCCAGGCCTGGGCAAAGGCAAACCAAGCGCAGGCCCCTTCTACCTGGTATGGACGAACCCGCAGGCAGGTCATATCAGCCCTGAACAGTGGCCTTTCCAGGTTGCCAGCATTCGCCGCCTGGACGCCGTCGCCGAACGCTTCCCGGCCATGCGCCCCGCACCTGGGCTTGCAGACAATAGCCCGGTCAACCTGGGCTTTGCCGTGTTCCAGAAAAACTGCCTGGCCTGCCACACGCTCAACGGCGCCGGCGATGCACAGTTTGGCCCGGACCTGAACATGCCTTACAACCCGACCGAGTACTTCCACCTCGACCACCTGCGCCGCTATATCCGCGACCCGCAAAGCCTGCGTCAGTGGCCACAGGCGAAAATGCCCGGCTTCAGCAGCAGCGTGCTTAGCGACGGCGAACTTGACGCCCTTCTCGCCTACCTCCAGCACATGGCCGGGCGCAAGCAGCCCTAGGGCTATTGCTGCTGCGCGCCGAGGGTCGGGGTGACCAGCACCTTGGCGTGCATCTGCTCAAAGCCACCACCCCGGCGCATGCCGCGCACCGGGCACGCGTCCAGGTAATCCATGCCGACCGCCAATTTCAGGTGCCGTTCGGGGCGCTGCAGTTGGTTGGTGACATCAAAGCTGTACCAGCCATTATCCAGCCAGGCCTCTGCCCAGGCATGGCTGGCCAGGTGCTGGCTGTCGCTGTCGAACAAGTAGCCGGACACATAACGTGCCGGAATGCCAAGGCTGCGGGCGCACGCCAGGAACGCGTGGGCGTGGTCCTGACAGACGCCCGCGCCACCTGCAAACGCCTGCGCGGCACTGGTCTCCACCGCCGTCGCCCCGGGGGTATAGGCAATGCGCTCGTGCAATCCATGCATCAGGTCAATCAGCGCGGAACGATCACGGCGCTTGCGGCATTGGCGCTCGGCAAATGCGCGCAGTGCTTCGTCGGCCTCGGTCAACCGCGTAAAACGCAAGAACGGCAGTGCCGAACCCGCCTCATGTTCAACCTCGAACTGCTCGTCGATCTCCACCTGCCCCCGAGCACGGATAATCAATTCGGAATGCGGTTCATCCAGGCTCAACACGTGCAGGATGTTGCCGAACGGGTCTACTTGCGCCCGTGCCGGTCGTGGCAGGTCGAGGTGCCAATTGAACACCTGCTGCCGCTCGGTGTCGTGTGGGGTCAGGCGCAGGTACTGGATGCTGGTGCGTACCGGGTCTTCATAGTGATAGGCGGTTTCATGACTAATGGTCAGTCTCATACGACCTCCAGGTAAGCGCTGTGAATGGCGTTGCCCAACTGGCGTACCAGCGGGATGTAGTCGCTCAACCAAGGGTGCAGGCCCGCATCGAGGATTTCGTCGATACCGGTGTAGCGCAGGCGCGCATCCACCTCGGCAGCCAGGCGCTGTGCCGGACGGCCGTTGGCGCCGGGCAGGCTGGCCAGGATCTGGTCGATCTCTTCAGTGCAAGCCCTTAGCGAACGCGGCACATCCGCACGCAGCAACAGTAACTCGGCCACATGCCGCGCCGCAGGTGCATCGCGGTAGATCTCGGTGTAAGCCTCGAAAGACGACAGGGCCCTGAGCAAGGCGCTCCACTGGTAGTAACCCCGGGCCGAGCTGTCACTGACCGCATCGGCTTCATCACCAAGCACTTCATAGCGGGCGTCGAGCAGGCGCAACGTGTTGTCGGCACGCTCGATAAAGGTGCCCAGCCGGATAAAACGAAAGGCATCGTTGCGCATGATGGTGCCGTAGGTAGCACCGCGAAACAGGTGTGAGCGCTCCTTCACCCACTCACAAAAACGGCTCAGGCCATAACGCCCTACGCCCTGCTCGGCAATGCCACGGATTTCCAGCCAGGCCGCATTGATGTTCTCCCACATGTCGGCGGTAATTCGCCCACGAACCGCATGCGCACAGACCCGTGCCGAGCCAAGACAGCTGTAGATACTGGCCGGGTTGCCCGGGTCCAGGGCGAAATGCTGCAACAGTCGCTCGGCGTGCAGTTCGCCATGACGTTCGAGGTAGTCATCAAGAGTGCCCGTGATCAGCAACGGCATCGCAAGCTCATCAAGGCCGCCTCCGCGGCCGTCCTGCGGCATCAGTGACAGTGAATAACTGACATCAAGCATCCGCGCGAGGTTCTCCGCCCGCTCCAGATAACGCGACATCCAATACAGATCCGAGGCCGTTCTACTCAACATGATTCAATCCTCAACGACCCAGGTGTCCTTGGTACCGCCCCCCTGGGACGAGTTGACCACCAGCGAGCCCTCACGCAGTGCCACCCGGGTCAAACCACCGGGCACCACGCGGGTTTCCCGGCCGGACAAGACGAAGGGACGCAAATCGATATGCCGTGGGGCAATACCGTTCTCGACAAAGGTCGGACAAGTCGACAACGACAACGTCGGCTGCGCGATGTAGGCCGCGGGGCGCGCTTTGATCCGCGCCGCAAAGGCTTCGAGTTCGGCACGGCTGGCAGCAGGCCCGACCAACATGCCGTAGCCGCCCGAGCCCTGGGTTTCCTTGACCACCAGCTCCGGCAAATGCGCCAGCACATGGGATAACTCAGCCGGCTTGCGGCATTGCCAGGTCGGCACGTTCTTCAGAATCGGCTCCTCGTCCAGATAGAAACGGATCATGTCGGTGACATAGGGGTATATCGACTTGTCGTCGGCGACCCCGGTGCCAATTGCGTTGGCCAGTACCACGTTGCCACAGCGGTAGGCAGACAACAGGCCGGGCACGCCCAGCATTGAGTCAGGGTTGAAGGCCAGCGGATCGAGGAAGGCATCGTCCAGGCGCCGGTAAATCACATCGACCGCCTTGGGGCCGTCCGTGGTGCGCATGTACACATGCTCGTCCCGCACAAACAGGTCCGCGCCTTCAACCAACTCCACGCCCATTTCACGGGCGAGAAATGCATGCTCAAAGAAGGCACTGTTAAAGCGACCGGGGGTCAACACCACAACACTGGGGTTATCCAGCGGGCTGGAACTTTTCAGGGTGTCGAGTAACAGGTTCGGGTAGTGATCGATCGGGGCGATGCGTTGAGCGGCGAACAACTCCGGGAACAGGCGCATCATCATTTTGCGGTCTTCGAGCATGTAGCTCACACCGCTGGGGGTACGCAGATTGTCCTCGAGTACGTAGTAGCTGCCGTCGCTGTCGCGCACCAGATCGACCCCGGAGATATGCGCGTAGAGATCACGGTGCAGATTCAACCCCTGCATTGCCAACTGATACTGTTCGTTGGCGAGCACCTGCTCGGCCGGAATGATGCCGGCCCGCAGAATGCGCTGATCATGGTAGAGGTCGGCGAGAAACAGGTTGAGGGCCTTGACCCTCTGGATGCAGCCCCGTTCGATCACGCGCCACTCAGCGGCGGGAATACTACGGGGAATGGTGTCGAACGGGATCAGGCGTTCAGTGCCTTGCTCATCGCCATAGAGGGTGAACGTAATACCGGCTCGATGAAACAGCAGGTCGGCTTCCCGACGACGCTGAGCCAACAGTTCCGGCGGGGTCTCGGCCAGCCAACTGGCGAATCCGCTGTAGTGCGCTCGGACTTCACCGTTGCCGGCATACATTTCGTCATAAAAGCTGCGGATCATGCCGAACTCCTTGTCATCCGGACCAAGACGTCATCGCAAGCCCCGTGCCATCGGCATAAATGCTTTTATTTCAAGTGGTTATAGAAGCGAGGGAAAAACACCGCACCAGAGCAGTGCGAGATACACCGTCAACCGGGCGACGGCGCCTCATTGCGAGGCAGTGCCCGGCTGACGGTTGATTGGCTCAGGCCAGCAAACGCTCTTGCTTGACCCCCCAGCCTTGAACCTCACCACCTAGCGGTGCGATCACCGCCTCAAAGCCCTGTTCGAACTCATCAATGCCGCCATGGGTGGCATACATCACCTTGCTCAATTCCAGATGCCAGCCGCCATCTGCACATTCACAGACCTGTGCATTGAGCGACTCGCCACGGAATTTCCCGGCTGCTCTGCGGGCACGCTCCTCATCGGGGAAAACGGCATAGAACTCGATGGGGTGGATACGGGCAAAGTCGAACCCGCCTTCCTTCATGCTGCGCAAGACATTAATGCTGATGTCATCATATTGGCTGCTCATGAATCGTCCTCCGCAAATACCGATGGATTAACCTTCAGTGCGTGACGCTATCGCCCACAGTAGAGGCGCGGGCCTTCGAGCTAGTGATCAAGACAGGGCCGGGAAGCGTGAATCAGGTAGACCCTGAGTGCATCCTAGCGCTTGCGCAGCGCTCGTGCCAACCGATGTAAGTCGTATCGACACATCAAAAAACCAAAGCCCCGATTTATCGGGGCTTTGGTCAAACAGGCATCACGTAGTGCAGGTGATCAGTCCGGCACGCCGTGAACCACACCGGCGGTGTTATCCAGCAGGCTCTTGGTCGCCGTCTGGATGAACGACTCCAGTTTGCGCGTCAGTTCAGCCTGGTCCGGGCTTTCGATTCGCTCGGCCTTGAACTCGCGACCCAGTTGGTAGCGGTACATGCGTGGCGACATGTCCTTGGACTCGATCAGAATCCGATCACCCGTTACCAGGCCAACGGTCTGCTCGCTACCCGACGGTTTGATCATGCCAAAACCCTGGTCGCCTTCCGGCAGGTTAAGCAGGTCACGCCCCCAGCACTGATGAAGGGTTTCGCCACCGAGGCGGCCCATGATGGTCGGCACGATATCGATCTGGGTACCCACGGTGTGGTTGACCGCACCGAACTTCTCCTGGATACCCGGCGCAATAAGCAGCAACGGGACGTTGAAGCGGCTCAGGTCGAGTTCGGTGACCTGCTGGTTGTTGCCGAAACCGTGGTCGCCAACAATAACGAATAGGGTTTCCTTGAAGTACGGCTCTTTGCGCGCCTTCTCGAAGAACTGACCCAATGCCCAGTCGGAATAACGCATGGCGGTCAGGTGCTCGTCGAGACGACCCTGGCCCGTCACCGGCTCTACCGGCAGGTTTGTCGGCAGCGCGTACGGCGTGTGGTTGGACAGGCTTTGCAGCAAGGCATAGAACGGTTTCTTGCCATAGTTCTTCGCCAGCTCTTCAGCACCGCGGTCGAACATGTCCTGGTCAGACACGCCCCAAGTCGGGTCGGAGAATACTGGATTGACGAAATCCTTGCGGCCAATGAAGGTGGTCATGCCCTGGTTGCTGAAGAACCCGGACTGGTTGTCCCAGGCGAAGTCGCCGTTATAGACATAGACGTCGTCGTATTTGCGCGCACTGAGCAGCGCCGGCAGACCCGACAGTTTGTGGCTGCCTTCAGGCGTCTGCATCAGGTATTCAAAACCAGGCAGGTTGGGGAAGCAGCCCATGGTAGCGAACATACCCTGGTGGGTATGGGTGCCGTTGGAGAAGAAACGGTCGAACAGCAACCCTTCCTTGGCCAGTTTGTCGAAGTACGGCGTAATGTTGGTGGTGGCACCCAGCGCCCCCACCGAATGCCCGGCGAAGCTTTCCAGCAGGATCACCACGACGTTCTTGATCGGCAGGGTTTTCTCGACTGGCGGGGTGAACTCACGGCGCACAGCCGCTTCATCGGCATCGACCAGTTTGTCGTGAGGCGTCAGCAGCATGCTGCGCACGGTCTCCTGCGCTTCATCCTGCGGCAGGGTGGCCTTCCAGATGTTGTCACGCTCTTCGGACATCCGGCTCTTGGCAGCGGTGATCAGGGTCAGCGTACCGTTCAGGCCCAACTGGTTGGCAAAGTTCGAGTCGGTGGTGTAAGCGTCGCCCCAACGCATCGGCGGGCCTTGACGCAAGGTACCGCGTGCGGCAACCACGGCCACCATCAGCACCATGAAGAACACGCCGCCGCGCACATACCAAGGCGCTACGCTGCGCGCACCGGCCACACTGCTGCCATACACGCCACGAGGCCGCGTCATGCGGTCGACGCCCTTGAACAGCAGGCTCAGCAACCAGGTCCCAAAGGCCCAGGCCAACAGGTAACGCACGACAGGGAAGCCGTACCACAGCATGCTCAATACGGTCTTCGGATCTTCCTTGACGTACTGGAAGACCAACCCGTTAAGGCGCTGGTGGAATTCACGGTAGAAGTCCATCTCCATCAAGCCGAGGAACATGGCCACACTGGCGGTCACGGTCAGCCAGAAACGGAACAGGCCGCGTGCGGCCATCGCCCGAACACTCAACAGTGCCAACATCAGCGGAACGCAGAGGTACACCACCAGGCGCAGGTCGAAACGCAGGCCGTTGGCGAACGCCTCGGCCAACGTCGAGACCGGGGTGTTGCCGATCTGATCGCTGTTGTAAACCAGCAGCGCAAGCCGCACCAGGCTGAGCATCAGCATGATCACCAGGCCGCTCAGCAGCGTATAGGCCAGGTGCGATTTGACGGTCGGTTGCAGCGCGCGCGAAGCAGCACGCTGATGACTCAAGGCGTCCGTGTTAGCCATGGATAGGAAGATCCCAAAGATTCAGATTTGAAAGAAACGAAGAGCGAAATAACAAGCCTGCCCAAACACCCGGGGGACTGGAGAGCCATTCGTCGAACAGGCAATTGAGCGCGCGAATTGTCGGCAATCGAATGTGAAAATTCTGTTCAGAAACTTGCCATACTTCATGAAATCAACTACGGCGCCCCAGGGCGCCGTAGTGCGGCATCAATCGTTGCTGGGCTTGTTTACAGCCTGCAGCACGTATTGCGGCAAGGCAAACGCACCGATGTGAATCTCCGGGTTGTAATAACGCGTAACGATTCCACTGCCGGCGAAACGCTGACGCAGGGTTTCCAGCGGCAGTTTGCGGTAACTGGTGTTGGTAGCGCCCCACGCGAAGGTCATTGCACCACCGATGTAGGTCGGTACCGCGGCCTGGTAGAAGTGCCAATCGGCGAACAGGCTGCGCATGCGGCTTGCGGTGGTTTGAACTTCAGACAACTGCATGAACGGCGTGCCGTTCTGAGTGACCAGAATACCGCCGTCGTTCAGACAACGATGGCAGGCCTGGTAGAAGTTCTCGGAGAACAGCACCTCTCCCGGACCGATCGGGTCAGTGGAGTCGGAGATGATGACGTCGAACTTCTCTTCGGTGGTGGCAACGAACCGCATGCCGTCATCAATGACCAGATTCAGGCGCGGGTCATCGTAGGCACCCTTGGAGTGCTCCGGCAGGAACTCCTTGCACATGTCGACCACGGTACCGTCGATCTCGACCATGGTGATGTGCTCAACGCCACGGTGCTTGGTCACTTCACGCAACATGCCACCGTCACCGCCGCCAATGATCAGCACGCGCCGCGCCGTGCCATGAGCCAGGATCGGAACGTGGGTGAGCATCTCGTGGTAGATGAACTCATCGGCCTCGGTGGTTTGAATCACGCCGTCCAGCGCCATCACGCGCCCCATGCGCGGGTTCTCGAAAATCACCAGGTGCTGGTGCTCGGTACGAACCTCGTGCAGCAGCTTGTCCATGCGAAAGCGCTGGCCGTAGCCTTCGTACAACGTCTCCAGGTAGTCGCTCATTGCGGGACCTCCAATAAAAGCGGCTGACAACGGGCGCAAACGCACCCGCCATAGAAAAGGGCGCAGTGTACGTTGTCGATCATGACAGGTCGAATATTCGTCGAGGTACCGCAGGCCGCGCAGGCACCTACAGACGGACATTGCCCCGGGGGCCGGCAATCGCCCAGATGATCAGGCCCAGCACCGGCAACAGCAGGATCAGCAGCACCCAGAGCACCTTGGGCCCGGTCCCTACGCTGCTTTTAATCACGTTGATAATTGCCCAGATGTCCAGGGCCAGGATGATCAGGCCAACGAAGCCATTAAACGTCGAACCCATGATGCCGCTCCTGTGACGGGATGTGCCATTGAGCATAGCCAGCGCTCAACCCCCTGGTGTCCACACCGACTTAAACGTGCAAGGCCAGCCGCAGTGCTTCAAGCGACGGCGCGGCGGAAATCCCGACTTCGGCAGACAACTCAAGCACCCGCTCCAGGTCGTTGCCGTAAACCAGCACGACCTGCAATTCATCGTCGAGCGGCTCACTGAAGTCGAGCAACACATAGCCGCCCGCCTCCTTGTTCATGCTGCTCATCTGGATCTGGATGCGGTTGAGTGCGGTCAAGGCTTCAGTCTTGGCCAATTGCTTGGGCTTGATGTTGAACGCCACATCGGGGCCGAAGGAGGCGACGATCTGGGCGAACAGATCCTGATAGCTGTCGGCCTGGAACAGCACGGTGTCCGGCAGGCTGCCCACCACAACCCATTCACCCAGGGGAATAGGGAAGGTGTCGTCGTAGTTGATATCGGGGTTGGCGGCCAGAAACCCGGCTGGATCGGCATACGCCTGAGCGGCTTCGTCAGCGATCCGCTCGATATCATCCTCACGCAGGCAGCCGGAGCTGATTTTGCCGATAAGTTCGACCAGTTGGTTTTTCATGAGGGTGCCCTTACGACGATAAAAGGCGCCAAGGATAACGGTAAACACCCACCGAGGGTTAGCCGGCCAGCGCTTGCAACTGCGTCACGGCGTCCTGCGCGCCCATGGCCTGGGCTGCGCCTAATGCAGTCATGCCCTTGGCATCTGCACGCTTGGGGTCGGCCCCCTGTGCCAGCAGGTAGTCCACGATTGCGGTTCGGTTGAACATCGCCGCCATCATCAATGCCGTACGACCATCAGCCGTCGCCGCCTCGACGCTGGCGCCCTGCTCCACCAGCAGTTGCACCATGGCCAGGTCGCCCTTGAACGCGGCGCCGGCAAGCGGCAGTTGGCCATTGTTGTTGGCGACGAGCGGATCGGCACCGTGCTGCAACAACACACGCACCGCCTCGACATGGCCATGGTAGCTGGCAAGCATCAACAGGCTATCGCCTTTGTGGTTGCAGAGATTGGCCGGCAGCCCCTGCTGCAACAAGCGCTCAAGAACAACGGCATCACCTTGACGGGCGCAATCGAAAACCTGCTCGGCAAAGGCAATGGCTTCGTCGTTGAGTTGTTCGCAAGTGAGTTGGTCGGACATGGAGGGCTCCTGGCTGCCGTAAAAGCCCAAGTCTTGGCCAGCACGGGCTGGGGGTCAACGCGGAATAACGCATGGATGCAACAGAAGAAATCTATTGGTACGCAGGGGTGCCCGCGAGTGCGCGGCGTCTGCATCGCGGGCAAGCCCGGCTCCTACAGGCTGCGCGGGCTCTGTTGGAGCTGGCTTGCCTGCGATGGCGTCGGTGGGGTGTCCGTGAGTGCGCGGTGGCTGCATCGCGGGCAAGACCCGCTCCTACAGGCAGGCTTGCCTGCGATGGCGTCGGTGGGGTGTCAGTGCGTTAGCGGCGTTTGCATCGCGGGCAAGCCCGGCTCCTACAAGGGGGCTTGCCTGTGATGCAAAGCGTCAGAACTGGTTTACGTCGATCAAGGCGAAGCTGACTACATTGCTGTGGCCCGCCAGTTCCCCACCCTGGCGTACCAGCCCGCAGGTCGCCATGCCGGCCTGCTGAGCCGCATCCAGTTCTTCGACGATGTCCGAGAGAAACAGGATCTGCTCTGCCGGCAAATCAATAGCCTGGGCAATGGTGCGGTAGGATTGCGCCTCGCGTTTACCACCGGACGTCGTGTCGAAATACCCGCTGAACAGCGGGGTCAGGTCGCCGGCTTCAGAGCAGCCGAAAATCAGCTTCTGCGCCTGAATGGAGCCCGAGGAATACACGTACAGGGCATAGCCTTCCTGATGCCAGCGCTTGAGCGCTTCAACCGCATCCGGGTAGACATGGCCCTTGAGCAGCCCCGCCTGATAGCCCTCGGCCCAGACCATGCCTTGCAACGCCTTGAGTGGCGTGGCCTTGCGGTCTTCAGCAATCCACTGCAGCAAGATTTCAATTACCCGCTCGACGTCAGCAGCGGGCTCATTGCTGTCGGTGCGCACAGCCTGCAATTGGGCCGCCACGGCAGGCTCAGCCGCATGGGTACGGACAAAATCGGGCAGGTGCCTGGCCGCGAACGGAAACAGCACGTCGAAGACAAAACTCACCGCGCTGGTAGTGCCTTCAATGTCGGTGAGGATGGCTTTGATAGTCATGCAGGCTCCGGTCAGTCGTCGATACGCGGGAATTGATCGGCGATTTTGTCGCCGGTGAACTGAGCTACCCAACCTTCTGGGTTATTGAACAGGCGAATGGCAACGAAATGCGGGTTCTCGCCCATGTCAAACCAGTGAGGGGTGCCAGCCGGTACCGAGATCAGGTCGTTCTTCTCGCAGAGCACGGCGTAGACATACTCGTCGATATGCAGGGTAAACAGACCTCGCCCGGCGACGAAAAAACGCACTTCGTCTTCCGCATGACGGTGTTCATCGAGAAACTTGGCACGCAGTTCGGCCTTCTGTGGGTGGTCACTGTTCAGGCTTACCACATCGACGGTGATGTAGCCGCACTCGGTCATCAGCTTGTCGATCTGGGCCTGGTAGGCCGCAATCACCTCTTCCTGGCTAGCGCCCGGCTGGATCGGCGCATTGGCGGCCCAACGCTCGAAGCGCACGCCCTGCTCTGCCAGGGTCGAGGCGATGTCCTCAACGTGGGTCAGCACCTTGTTCGGGATGTCCGGGGTGGACTGGTGGTACACGGTCAGGCTGCTCATCAGGGGCAACTCCTAGTTGTAGCGACTCAACGACCGGTAACCGATCGCACTTTCAATTCACACTCGAAGAGGAATTCGAAGGCTTCGACCTGACGCAACGCATCACTCATGCGCGGGCCCCAGGTGTACAGGCCATGGCCACGGATCAGGTAGCCGACGCAGTCGGGGTGCGCCTCAAGCCAGGGCTGAACCTTGGCCGCCAGACGGGCGATGTCCTGATCGTTCTCGAAAATCGGCACCTGCACCGTCGACTCGTGGGTCGAGATACCACTGAAGGCTTTCTGCAGTTCATAGTCTTCGAACACCAGGTAGTCCCCAGCGGTCACCCGTGACAACACCGTGGCATTGACCGAGTGGGTATGCAGCACGGCCCCGATGTCTGCCCGCCAGGCGTACAACTGGGTATGCAGCAAGGTTTCCGCCGAGGGTTTCTTGCCCGGCTCCAGGCTATTGCCAGCGAGGTCGGTGGCCAGGACATCGTCCACGCCCAACTGACCTTTGTGCTTGCCGGAGACCGTCAACAGCGCCTGATCCGCCGACAGGCGGGTGGAATAGTTGCTGCTGGTGGCCGGCGACCAGCCTCGGCCATAGAGAAAGCGCCCGGCTTCGATGATTTCCAAGGCCAATTGTTCACGGGTAAGGCTCATGCCCTGTCCTCTTTCATTCGAGTCGCAATGATAACGGCTGCCGCCACGGCAGCGACGCTGGCAATACTAAAGGTTGTAGTGGGGCCCAACGCATTCCAGCTGTAGCCCGAGTACAAGGCACCCAATGCGCCACCGGTACCAGCCAATGCGGCATACAACGCCTGCCCCTGCCCTTGCTGGCGCGCCCCGAAGCTGCGCTGCACGAAGGCAATGGCCGCTGCATGAAAACTGCCGAAGGTGGCCGCGTGCATCAACTGCGCGACCAGCAACACGGCCAGGTGCTCGGCGTACTCGCCCAGCAGCATCCAGCGTAACGCTGCCAACAGGAAACTGGCCAGCAGCACCCGGCGCAACGACACCCGCGCCATGATCCAGCTCATGGCCAGAAACATCAGCACCTCGGCCACCACGCCCAACGACCAGAGCAGGCCAATGGTGCCACGGCTGTACCCCAGGCGCTCAAGGTGCAGGGTCAGAAAGGTGTAGTACGGGCCATGGCTCAATTGCATCAGGGCCACACAGGTATAAAAAGCCAGCACGCCGGGGCGAAGCAATTGCCGGATAAACCCCTCGCCAGCATCGCGCACATGCTGCCCGGGCGGGTGTGCATTGGGCACCCAAAGGCTGGCCAGGACGATACCGGCCATGATCACGGCCAGCGCCACCGGGTAGATATCCAGGCTGAGCCACTCGAACAACCGGCCCAGCCCCGCAACCGTCAGGATAAAGCCGATTGACCCCCACAAGCGGACCTGGCTGTAGCGTGCGGTCTGCCCCTGCAGGTGTGCCAGGGTAATGACCTCGAACTGCGGCAGCACCGCGTGCCAGAAGAACGCATGCAGGGCCATCACCAACGCCAGCCAGGCGTAGCTCTTATCGATGAAGATCAGCGAAAAACTCGCCAGCGTCGACAACGCACCAAGCCGCACGATCAACAGGCGCTGGCCAGTACGGTCCCCCAGCCAGCCCCACAGATTCGGCGCCACGCAGCGCATCAGCATGGGGATGGCCACCAGCTCGCCGATCCGCGCACTGGAAAACCCCAGGTGATCGAAGTACAGCGCCAGGAATGGCGCTGTCGAACCGAGCAAGGCGAAATAGAACAGATAGAAGCTGGACAGTCGCCAGTAGGGAATCGGCGCCACGGCTCAAGCGGCCATGGCGCGATCGAACACTCGGGGCATTACAACTGGCCCAGCACCGGCGTGCTGACCTTCACATCGGCATTCTGCCCACGGTGACGCAGCAGGTGGTCCATCAGCACGATGGCCATCATCGCCTCGGCAATCGGGGTAGCACGGATGCCTACGCAAGGGTCGTGGCGCCCTTTGGTGATGACGTCGACCGGGTTACCGTCGATATCGATCGAACGGCCCGGGGTGGTGATGCTCGACGTTGGCTTGAGCGCCAGGTGCGCAACAATCGGCTGACCCGAGGAGATCCCGCCCAGAATGCCGCCAGCGTTGTTGCTGAGGAAACCTTCCGGGGTGAGCTCGTCGCGGTGTTCGGTACCGCGCTGGGCCACGCTGGCGAAGCCCGCACCGATCTCCACACCCTTGACGGCGTTGATGCTCATCAGTGCATGAGCCAGCTCGGCGTCCAGGCGATCAAAGATCGGCTCGCCCAGGCCAGGCATGACGCCTTCGGCGACAACGGTGATTTTCGCCCCGACCGAGTCCTGGTCGCGACGCAGCTGGTCCATGTAGGCTTCCAGCTCTGGCACTTTGTCCGGGTCTGGGCTGAAGAACGCGTTCTGCTCCACCGACTCCCAGGTCTTGAAGGGGATTTCAATCGGGCCCAACTGGCTCATGTAGCCACGAATGGTGATGCCCTGGCTGGCCAGGTACTTCTTGGCGATGGCACCGGCGGCCACCCGCATCGCGGTTTCGCGCGCCGAGCTGCGGCCACCGCCACGGTAGTCACGTACACCGTACTTGTGGTGGTAGGTGTAATCGGCATGCGCCGGGCGGAACAGGTCCTTGATCGCCGAGTAGTCCTTGGACTTCTGGTCGGTGTTGCGGATCAACAGGCCAATTGCGCAGCCGGTGGTACGGCCTTCGAAAACGCCGGAGAGGATTTCGACTTCGTCGTCTTCCTGGCGTTGCGTGGTGTGACGGCTGGTGCCAGGCTTGCGCCGGTCCAGGTCGTGTTGCAGGTCGGCCAGTGAAAGCTCGAGGCCCGGCGGGCAGCCGTCGACAATGGCGACCAACGCCGGACCATGGCTTTCGCCAGCGGTGGTGACAGTGAACAGCTTGCCATAGGTATTGCCGGACATGCAGGACGCTCCGCGAATCAGCCTGATTTGAACAAGGCCGCCAGTATACGCAGGCTCACCGGCGAGTTCATCCCTGTTGGCGAACCTTCTAGCCCGGCGTGTGTCCAACTTTCATCTCTCCAGCAGCGGCCCTGTAATGTTACGCGCCCTCACCCTGCTTCTTCTGTGCCTCAGCAGCCTCGCCCAAGCGGCGGCCCCCAGCGTTCTACAGCGGCCCCTGGACCTCGATACAGGCGCCGGCATCCTGCGTGGCAGCCTGCTGTTGCCCCGCAGCGAGCGGCCGCCGCCCGTGGTGTTGATCATTGCCGGCTCAGGCCCGACCGACCGCGACGGCAACAACCCCAACGGGGCTCACACCGACAACCTCAAACGCCTGGCACTGCTGCTCGCACGCAACAATATCGCCAGCGTGCGCTATGACAAACGCGGCGTTGCCGCCAGCCTGGAGGCGGCACCCGACGAACGTGACCTGAGCGTCGAGGGTTATGTTGCCGATGCCGTAGCCTGGGGCCGTGCGCTCAACGCCGACCCACGCTTCGGCCCGCTGGTGTTGCTGGGCCACAGCGAAGGTGCATTGATCGCCAGCCTGGCGGCCGAACCGGCCGGGGCCAGCGCAGTGATTGCCGTGGCTGGCAGCGGGCGCCCGGTGCATGACGTGCTGCATGCCCAGATAGCCGAGCGCGTACCTGATCGTTACCAAGCACGGGCCCAGGCGATCATCGACCAGCTCAAAGCCGGCCATACATCGAGCGATGTTCCCCCGCCCTTGCAGGACATTCTGCGCCCCAGCGTTCAACCCTATTTGATTTCACTGTTCCGGCAAGACCCGGCAGCCGCCTTTGCCCGCTTGAAAATTCCGGCGCTGATCGTGCAAGGCAACCATGACGTGCAGGTCAGTGTCGACGATGCCCTGCGCCTGAAGGCCGCCAAACCCGATGCCGAACTGGCACTGATCGAGGGCATGAACCATATGCTGCGGATCGCCCCGGCTGACGTGCACCAGCAACAGCAAAGCTACCTCAACCCGGCGCTGCCACTGGCCAGCGCACTGGGCGAGAGAATCGTCGAGTTTATTCGTCGATTGCCGGCAGCTTGAGCAGAAGTTCCGGAAAAATGCACTCCAGTCCAGGCCAACCCTGCCGATAAGCCGGTGCTGGCATCCAAATTACGGCCAGCCTGCTGCGCACAAGAGGATTGCCGTGATGACCGATGTCCCACCCCAGGATGCCCCCGAAGCAAGCGCCGAAACGGTCGCTCCAGAACCTGCCCCGCTGCCGTGGGAAGACCTGAAGCCGGAGCACTTTCGCATGCTGCGCCTGGCCCCACTGCCGACCGACCGGGCCACCGGTGCGCGGCCCTTGCGTTTCGTCCAGTACGGCTATGCCGAACGGCACAGCAAGACGCACAGCCTGCTGCGCATGGAGATTCGTCTGCCTGGGCAAAAAGTGCGCAAGGAGCAGAATCGCCTGGACATCCGCGTCGACCATGAGACGCACCACGTGAGCTTCGGCCCTGACAGTGGCCTGCAGATGGAGCCCCTGAACCGTGGCCTCGGACGTTTTCTGCTGGCTCAAGGGGTACAGTGGGCACAACAAAAGTGGTCGCACTACCGGATCGAGGGTGCGGCACTCCCGAGCAAGGACGCGCTGAACGAAGACACCCGCCAACGCCGTGACCATGTGCTGAAAAACGTCGGGCTGGAGGTCGAGTACGCCGATGTCCAGCACATGAAGGGGCGCTACCTGGAAGTGCAGGTGGGTGAGCTCAAGGGTGGCTGGAACAACGAGAAGGTCCAACAGGTCGAGATCATCGAGGCTGCGGGCATGCTCCAGCAGGCCGAACAGACCCTGCAGGAAAAAGAAACGCAACTGCGTGAGCGGGACGAGCGCGTGAACAAATACAAGCGCGAGGACAGCGGCCTGCGCTTCACCATCACCTGCCTGGTCGCCTTCGCCGTGTTCCAGGCCGGGCTGCTGATCTGGATTGCAACCCAACGCTGACAACCTGCAGGTGCTATCGCTGGCAAGCACCCCACCGTACTTGTGGGGTTTGGCTTGCCAACGATACAGACGCCGCTAGCGCTTACACCCGCGAAGCAAACAGCGCCTGATGCTCACGGCACTGCTGCGCCGTCAGCATGAATACGCCGTGACCACCGCGCTCGAAGTCCAGCCAGGCAAAATCCACCTCGGGGTACAAGGCCGACAGGTGCACCTGGCTGTTGCCCACTTCGACAATCAACAAGCCCTTCTCGGTCAGGTGATCCGCCGCTTCAGCCAGCATCCGCCGGACCAGGTCCAGGCCATCGTCGCCACAGGCAAGGCCCAGCTCCGGCTCATGGTGGTACTCCTGCGGCATGTCGGCGAAGTCTTCGGCATCGACATACGGCGGGTTGGACAGGATCAGGTCGAAACGCTGACCCGGCAGCCCCTCGAAGCCATCGCCCTGAACCGTAAAGACGCGCTCTTCCAGGCCATGACGCTCGATGTTCTGATTGGCGACTTCCAATGCCTCGAAGGACAGGTCGGCCAGCACCACTTCAGCGTCCGGGAACACTTCGGCACTGACGATACCAATGCAGCCAGAGCCGGTGCACAGGTCAAGAATGCGCTGCGGCTCTGCCGCCAACCACGGCTCGAAACGCTTTTCGATCAGCTCGCCAATGGGTGAACGCGGAATCAGTACACGCTCGTCGACGATGAACGACATGCCGCAGAACCACGCCTCACCCAACAGGTAAGCCGTCGGAACGCGGTCTTCGATACGACGCTTGAGCAGAGCCTGAAGGTGCGCCACTTCCTCGTCTTCGAGGCGGCAGTCAAGGTAGCTGTCGGCCACTTCCCATGGCAGGTGAACTGCGCCCAGCACCAGCAGGCGCGCCTCGTCCCAGGCGTTGTCGGCGCCATGGCCGAAGAACAGCTCCTTCTCGTGAAAACGGCTGACAGCCCAACGAATATGGTCGCGCAGGGTGCGCAGGCGGGAAGTGGTCACGGTAGACTCCTAGAGAAACGACCGGCGATTCTAACAGCCTGGCCAGGAATATGGCTGCCCATGACGTTTTAAGCGATTGGCCAACATGGCTGCAGGCCACTAACCACGCCGCTTGTACGCTAAGCGATTCACATCTGCGTCCAAGCAGGGGAGAATAGGCGAAAAGCCCTATCCAAAGGAGCCCCTGATGTCCGTTCCAATGACGATGTTCCACCTCAGCGGTCGCGGTTATCCGCCGGCCAAGCTGAGTAACGCCAGCCTGGTGATTATCGATGCGCAGAAAGAGTACCTGAGTGGTCCTCTGGCGCTGTCAGGCATGGACGAAGCCGTGGCCAACATCGGCAAACTGCTCGACGCGGCGCGCAAGGCCGGCCGACCAGTGATTCACGTACGCCACCTCGGCACGGTTGGCGGCCTGTTCGACCCACAGGGCGAACGTGGCGAGTTCATCCCCGGCCTCGAGCCACAGGGCGATGAAGTCATCATCGAAAAACGCATGCCTAACGCGTTCAAGAACACCAAGCTTCATGAGGAACTGCAGAAACTCGGTCATCTGGACCTGATTGTCTGCGGCTTCATGAGCCACTCCAGCGTCAGCACCACCGTACGTCGGGCCAAGGACTACGGCTACCGCTGCACCCTGGTCGAAGACGCCTGCACCACCCGCGACCTGCCCTTCAAGGGCGGCGTGATACCCGCAGCGCAGATCCAGCAAAGTGAAATGGCGATCATGGCCGACAACTTTGCCTGCGTGACCCAAGTCGCTAGCCTGATTTGACCTGACAGCTGGCGGAACCACATCGGTACTTTCAGGTCGAAGGCCCGATATCCATAGAGGAAATCGGAATGAAGTTATCCGATGGTTTCGACGCCAAGCGCCTTCGCTCACGCGAACCGCGTAATTGGTCAATGCGTTTTGCGGCTGCCTTTTCGGCCCTGCTGGCGACCCTTGGTGTACTGCTGGCGATGGCTGGCACCGCCAGCCTGTTTGGCCATGCACCCGCCTTGGGCGAGCTGGCCAACAACCGTGCCGCGGCGGCTGTCATCGTCGGCGCGGGCGTGTTGCTGCTGTGGCTGGGCGTATGGCTGTGGCGCCGTTGTCGGGCACGGCTGCGGCGTGGCCGGGAACTCAACCTGGCACCACACTTGATGAAAAAGCACGATTGAATTAACGAGACGCGGGGAGTCGCGTAAACTGCGCCGCCCAGGCGGAGGCTTACATGCAAGACGACGATTTTTCCCTGTTCAAGAGCGAAGTGCGCGGCGTCAAGCCGATCAAGCATGATCGCGCCGAGATTGGCAAACCCAAGGCCGACCGCAAGCAATTGGCCGGCCTGCGCCAAGCGGCGACCGTGCGCAGCGACCAGACAATAGTCGACGGGCTCTCCGACCAGTTCGTGATCGATGTCGGCCCGGAAGATGACCTGCACTGGAGCCGTGACGGTGTCCAGGAAAGCCAGATGCGCAAGCTCAAGCTTGGGCAGATCGCCTTTGAGGGCAGCCTCGACCTGCATGGCATGAGCGTGGAAAAAGCCCGGGAAACCCTCTGGGACTTCCTCGCCGAAGCCACCCGCTTCGAGGTGCGCTGTGTTCGGGTCACCCACGGCAAGGCGGTACGCCTGGATGGCAAACGGCCAATGATCAAGAGCCACGTCAACACCTGGCTGCGTCAACATCCACAGGTGCTGGGTTTCACCTCCTGTCAGGCCCGTCACGGCGGCACTGGCGCGGTGTATGTCATGCTCAAACGTACCATGCTCGAAGGGCGCGACGAGTAAGCTGTGCTTGCAGCGCCGCCGCCGCCGCCGTACCCTTCGCGTTTGCGATTATTCCCCACAGGTAGATCCATGTCCCTGGAACAGAACTACACCGCGATCCTCGGCCAACTGGGCGAGGATGTCTCCCGCGAGGGCCTGCTCGACACGCCCAAGCGTGCCGCGAAGGCCATGCAGTACCTTTGCCGCGGTTATTCCCAAACCCTGGAAGAGGTGACCAACGGAGCGCTGTTCAGCTCCGACAACAGCGAAATGGTCCTGGTCAAGGACATCGAGCTGTACTCGCTGTGCGAGCACCACCTGCTGCCGTTCATCGGCAAGGCGCATGTTGCCTACATCCCGGCTGGCAAGGTCCTGGGCCTGTCGAAAGTCGCGCGTATCGTCGACATGTATGCCCGCCGCCTGCAGATCCAGGAGAACCTCAGCCGCCAGATCGCCGATGCGGTCCAGCAAGTGACTGGTGCCCTCGGCGTGGCCGTGGTCATTGAAGCCAAGCACATGTGCATGATGATGCGCGGCGTAGAAAAGCAGAACTCGTCCATGGTCACCTCGGTGATGCTGGGTGAGTTCCGCGAAAATGCCGCCACCCGCAGCGAGTTCCTCAACCTGATCAAATGATCGGTTGTACACCTTCAAGCCGACCTCACGGGGTCGGCTTTTTATTGTGAGATGCCGTCATGATCGTCAAAGCCCTTCGCATTGGCCTCGGCCAACTGATCGTCGTTCTCGACCTGATCACCCGCCCGCGCAAACTCAAGCGTGACCCGGCCGTACAAGCCAAGATCGAACAGCATGCAAAAGGCCTGAGCCTGTATCAGTTCCACGCCTGCCCCTTCTGCGTGAAGACCCGCCGCACCCTGCACCGCCTCAACGTGCCAGTGGCCCTGCGTGATGCAAAGAACGACGAACAGCATCGCCAGGCCCTGCTTGAAGGTGGCGGCAAGATCAAAGTGCCGTGCCTGCGCATCGAAGAAGACGGCAAGACCACCTGGATGTATGAATCCAAGGCGATCATCGCGTACCTGGATCAGCGCTTCTCAGCAGCCTGAGGCGACGCCATCGCAGGCAAGCCAGCTCCAACAGACCCCACGTAACCTGTAGGAGCGGGTCTTGCCCGCGATGCAAACACCGCGAACGCACTGACACCCCACCGACGCCATCGCAGGCAAGCCAGCTCCAACAGAGCCCGCGTAACCTGTAGGAGCCGGGCTTGCCCGCGATGCAGGCACCGCGAACTCACGGGCACCCCGCTGACGCCATCGCAGGCAAGCCAGCTCCAACAGAGCCCGCGCAAGCTGTAGGAGCGGGTCTTGCCCGCGATGCAAACACCGCGAACCCACTGACACCCCACCGACGCCATCGCAGGCAAGCCAGCTCCAACAGACCCCACGCCAGCTGTAGGAGCCGGGCTTGCCCGCGATGCAAACGCCGCGAACTCACGGGCACCGCGCCGACGCCATCGCAGGCCAGCCTGCTCCAACAGAAAACCCACATACCCTGCGCGGCCCACCGTGGCAGGCGCCGCTACTTCAGATAGTTAGCCCAGCATGGTCACATGGCGTGGATGGCTGGCCACGCGCTTGAGCCATGCCTGGATCGCCGGGTAACCAGAAAGGTCGAAGCCGCCTTCATGGGCGACATGGGTGTAGGCATACAAGGCCACGTCGGCTATCGAATACTCATCGCCCACCAGATAAGGCGTTAGCTGCAGCTGCTTCTCCATCACCCGCAGGGCCTTGTGCCCGCCTTTTTGCAGCTTCTTGTACTCGTCTAGCCGGTCTTCAGGCAGCCTCAGGTAGAACTGGATGAAACGCGCCACGGCCAGGTAAGGCTCATGGCTGTACTGCTCGAAAAACTGCCATTGCAGCACCTGGGTTCGCAGGCGCGGCTCGGTGGGCAAATACTCCGTACCGTCCGCGAGGAAGTTCAAAATGGCGTTGGACTCCCACAGGCAGGTGCCATCCTCAAGCTCCAGCACCGGCACCTTGCCGTTGGGGTTCTTGGCAAGAAACTCGGGGGTCTCGGTGTCGCCACTGAGGATGTTGATGGGGTGCCACTCATAGGGCAGGTTCAGCAGGTGGAGCATCAGCTTGATCTTGTAGCAGTTGCCCGACTGGTAATCACCATAGACCTTGTACATTTCCCCTCCCCTTTTGAGTGCTGAAACGAAACTGTCTGCAGTAGTTGGTGACTGTACGGCCAAATGCAACGATTGCTGTACTGCAAACATCGCGGGAGTGCAGGTTAGTCTGAAAAATCTGCTTACACACGAACAAGGACTGCCCGCATGACCGACGCCACTTCTGCGCACCTGCGCCCACTGGCCGATTCTTCACCCTCCGCAGTGGTCGCCGGCTTTATCGCCATGCTCACCGGCTACACCAGTTCATTGGTGTTGATGTTCCAGGCGGGTCAGGCGGCTGGGCTTAGCAGCGGGCAGATTTCTTCCTGGATCTGGGCCCTGTCGATTGGCATGGCGGTATGCAGCATCGGCCTGTCATTACGCTACCGCACACCGGTGACCATCGCCTGGTCAACCCCGGGGGCAGCGCTGTTGATCACCAGCCTGGGCGGCGTCAGCTATGGCGAAGCCATCGGTGCCTACATCACCTGCGCCGTGCTGGTGGTGATCTGCGGCCTGACCGGGAGCTTCGAGCGCTTGGTCAAGCGCATCCCTGCCTCGTTGGCGTCGGCCTTGCTGGCGGGCATTCTGTTCAAGATCGGCAGCGAGATTTTCATTGCAGCCCAGCACCGCACCCTGTTGGTACTGGGGATGTTCTTCAGCTACCTGGTGATCAAGCGCCTTTCGCCTCGCTATGCGGTGCTCACGGCCTTGCTGGTGGGTACGGCGCTGTCCGGCGCCCTTGGCCTGCTGGATTTCAGCGGCTTCAGCCTGGAAGTGGCAACGCCGGTGTGGACAACCCCGTCTTTCTCACTCGCCGCCACCATCAGCATTGGTATCCCGCTGTTTGTCGTCGCCATGACGTCGCAAAACATGCCAGGTGTTGCCGTGCTGCGCGCCGATGGTTATCAAGTGCCGGCCTCGCCACTGATCACGGTCACCGGCCTGGCCTCGCTGGTGCTAGCACCATTCGGCTCGCACGGCATCAACCTCGCAGCGATCAGCGCGGCGATCTGCACCGGCCCGCACGCGCATGAAGACCCGAGCAAGCGCTACACCGCCGCCGTCTGGTGCGGGATTTTCTACGGTATTGCCGGGGTATTCGGGGCGACGTTGGCGGCCTTGTTCGCGGCGCTGCCCAAGGAGCTGGTGCTGTCGATTGCCGCCCTGGCGCTGTTTGGCTCGATCATGAACGGGTTGACCGTGGCCATGAACGAAGCCAAGGAGCGTGAAGCAGCACTGATCACCTTTATGGTCACCGCCTCGGGCTTCACGCTGTTTTCCGTGGGTTCGGCGTTCTGGGGGATCGTGGCCGGGGTGCTGACGCTAATGATTCTGAACTGGCGCAAGGCCGCCTGAGCGCAGCGGCCTTAGGTGGGCAGCGCCAGCCCTCACAAGCGGAAGTGCCCAACCATCCCTTTCAACTCGGTGCCCAGCTGTGCCAGTTCAATACTTGAACTGGCATTGCCCTGCATGGCCAGCGCGGACTGATCAGCACTGCTGCGAATGTTGCTGACGCTACGGTTGATCTCCTCCGCCACCGAACTCTGTTGCTCGGCAGCGGCGGCAATCTGCTGGTTCATCTGCTGAATCAACGACACTGCAGCCGCAATACTGCCCAAGGCACTCTCCGTCTGCAGTGCATCGGCAACCGCCAGCTTGACCAGCTCACCACTGCCCTGAATCTGTTCAACCGAAGCCTGGGCGTTACTGCGCAGGCTGCTGACCAACCGCTCGATTTCTTCGGTTGACTGCTGGGTACGCTTGGCCAGTGCCCGCACCTCATCCGCGACCACCGCAAAACCACGCCCCTGCTCGCCTGCCCGTGCGGCTTCGATGGCCGCGTTGAGCGCCAGCAGGTTGGTCTGCTCGGCCACGCTCTTGATCACCTCGAGCACCTTGCCGATGTTCTGCACCTCGGAACTCAAGCGCTCGATGCCTTCACTGGCCGACGTGGAAGCACTGGCCAACGCCTCGATACGCTGCATGCTCTGGCGCACTACCTGATGGCCGCTCTCAACCTTGTCATCCGCCGCCTGGGCCGCTTGAGCGGCTTCTTCGGCATTGCGGGCCACATCGTGAACGGTCGCGGTCATCTGGTGCATGGCCGTGGCAACCTGTTCCGTTTCCTCCTTCTGGCTGCTGACCTCACGGTTAGTCTGCTCGGTGACGGCCGACAACGACTGAGCATTGCCGGCCAACTGCTCGATACCTACCTGCAACCCACTGACGATACCCGCCAGGCCACTGCCCATCTGCTGCATGGCCAGAAGCAACTGGCCCACCTCATCATGCCGATCAACGGCAATGTCGCCGCTCAAATCGCCAGCAGCGATCTGCTGGGCACGGCCAATCACCCGGCGCAGCGGCCCAACGATTGCCCGCGTAATCAACCATGCCGCAACAACACCGACCACCAGCGCCAACAGTGAAGCGGCAATAATCAGCCAGGTGTTGCGCCCAAGTTCAGCCTGCATGGCCGCCTCTTCGGCGGTCGACGCCTGATCGACCTGCGCCATGACCTGCTCGGCGCGCTGCTGCAGCTGCTGTTTAAGTTGTTGTTCGCGGGCCAGCAGGTCGGTGTATTCGCCGAGTTTCTCGCCAAAGCTGGCAATATGGGTGGCCACCTCCGTGAGCACGCTCTGGTAACCGGCATCCTGCACACTGCCCTTCAATTGCGCGACCAGCGCTGCCGCTTGTTCCGCCTGCTCGATACGCCCCTGACGAACGTCCTCTGCGCCCTTGCGGCTCTGCTCCAGCCGTACCCGGGCCTCGTCCATGGCCAGCAGCATCAGCCGCGCCACCTGGGCGACCTGACCGGCCTGCTCAACGAACTCCGCCCCTCGCGTGCCCTGCGAGTCTTTCAGGGTCCAGGTGCCGTCATCTGCGAGCCCGGCTTGCAAGACGTCAAGGTTGTTGGCCACGCTGGAGACCGACCAATTGGCCATGTCCAGCGCCAGCTCCTTGGCCTGAGTCAACTCGACGACCTGGTCGAATGCCTGGCGATAGGCAAGCAGTGACGGCTCGACACTCGCGCTGGCCAGCTGCGGCAGTTCGCGGGCCTGCGCCTGCAAAACCTCCACCCCTTGGTGCAAGGCTTCAACCGCCTTGGGATCGGACGTCAGCGCGTAAGTCTGCTCACGCAGGCGTACCTGCAACAACGCATCGTTGACCGCAGTCATTTGCTTGAGGCCATCGAACCGTTTGCCAACGCCAAACAACGCGGCAACACCCAGCCCCGCTACCAGCGTCGTCAACAACAACACCAGGCTAAACCCAAGGCCCATCTTGCGAGCCATTCCCCAATTGGCAAAACCACCCTTGCTGGCCGAATTCATTGCGCCCCGCTCCCCTGCTGCCATCCCGGAAACCCCGGAAAATCCCCAGGACGCAGAGTGGCAATCACGCAAGCCGCCGCACAAGCCTTTGGCGTCGGAATAATGGCAAAAAGCTAGGTTCGCGTCGTTTTCAGTAAGCTGAAGGTCGCGCTGACGCTGCCTGGGTTACCGCCTGAAAGCGCCCGCCATAAGGGCACGCTACATTCCGCTAACACCCCTTCAGGCTCAATCACCCAGATCAATCATCGAGTATTTCGCCAAACGCTAACCCTTGCCGATACAGCCCACAGGGGCTATGAACAAGCTTGACCTTTTCATTAGAGAACGACGCCATGCCTGCCTTGAACAACCGCCGCTTCCTGCTCGCCAAACGCCCAGTGGGCGCCGTGACGCGGGATGACTTCACCTTTGAACAGGTGCCCGTCAACGAGCCGGCAGACGGCCAGGTGCTGGTCAAAAACCTCTACCTGTCACTAGACCCGGCCATGCGCGGCTGGATGAACGAGGGCAAGTCCTACATTCCACCAGTGGCACTCGGTGAAGTGATGCGCGCCCTGGGCGTTGGCGAAGTGATCGCCTCGAAACACCCCGACTTCGCCGTAGGCGACTACGTCAACGGCGCACTCGGCGTACAAGACTACTTCCTCGGGGCGCCCAAAGGTTTCTACACCATCGACCCAGGGCTGGCACCGCTGCCGCGCTACCTGTCGGCACTGGGCATGACCGGCATGACCGCCTACTTCGCCCTGCTGGACGTTGGCGCACCCAAGGCCGGTGAAACCGTGGTGATATCCGGCGCGGCCGGTGCGGTCGGCAGCATCGCCGGGCAGATCGCCAAGCTCAAAGGGTGCCGCGTGGTCGGCATTGCCGGTGGGCAGGAGAAGTGCCGCTACCTGATCGATGAGCTGGGCTTCGACGGCGTCATTGACTACAAAGCCGAAGACGTCCTCGAAGGCCTCAAGCGCGAGTGCCCCAAGGGTGTGGATATCTATTTCGACAACGTTGGTGGCGACATCCTGGATGCCGTGCTCACCCGCCTGAACTTCAAGGCGCGGGTGGTGATTTGCGGCGCCATCAGCCAGTACAACAACAAGCAGGCGGTGAAAGGACCGGCCAACTACCTGTCGCTACTGGTGAATCGGGCACGGATGGAAGGCTTTGTGGTGATGGACCACGCCCCGCAGTTTGCCGCCGCCGCGCAGGAAATCGCCGGCTGGCTGGCCACCGGCATGCTGAAAAGCCGGGAGGACGTGGTCGAAGGGCTGGAAACCTTCCCCGAAACCCTGTTGAAGCTGTTTAACGGGGAAAATTTCGGCAAGCTGGTGCTTAAGCCCTGATCTCGGCAACCACGTCGGCCAGCGCCTTGGCTGGATCGGCGGCCTGGCTGATCGGACGACCGATCACCAGGTAGTCGGAGCCGGCATCCAGCGCCTGACGAGGTGTCAGGATACGGCGCTGGTCATCCTGAGCGCTGCCCGCAGGGCGGATACCCGGGGTGACCAGTTGCAGCGACGGGTGAGCTGCCTTCAGCGCCGGGGCTTCCAGGGCCGAACAGACCAGGCCGTCCATACCGGCCTTCTCGGCCAGTGCAGCCAGGCGCAGCACCTGCTCTTGCGGCTCGATGTCCAGACCAATGCCGGCCAGGTCTTCGCGCTCCATGCTGGTGAGCACGGTAACACCAATCAGCAGAGGCTGAGGGCCGCTGCGCTGGGCCAGCACGTCACGGCAGGCCGCCATCATGCGCAGGCCACCGGAGCAATGCACGTTCACCATCCACACGCCCATTTCGGCAGCCGCTTTGACAGCCATGGCGGTGGTGTTCGGAATGTCGTGGAATTTCAGGTCGAGAAACACCTCGAAGCCTTTTTCACACAGGCTCTCGACGATGCCCGAAGCGCTGCTGGTGAACAGCTCCTTACCGACTTTGACCCGGCACAGGCTAGGGTCCAGCTGATCGGCCAGCTTCAGGGCGGCGTCACGGGAGGGGAAATCCAGGGCGACGATAATAGGCGTCTGGCAGACGGACATGGGCAAGTCTCTTGGCAAGTCGAAATCGGCGCGCATTGTAGCCGATGCAGCGGTGCAAGGGGGCCCACTGATGACGAATTCGCCGTCAACCCGCTCGCCCTCTTATACTTCAGGTACTACACCCAACACTGGACAAGGAGCACCCCATGCCTTGGTATGCCTGGTTGATCCTGGTGGTTGCCCTTGGCTCCATCATAGGCGGCCTGATGCTGCTGCGCGACACCGCACAAAAACTGCCGCTGACCGAAGAACAGCTCAAGCGCATTCACGAACGCAACGCCGAAATGGACGCCAAAGACGCCAAGGACCGCTAAACATACGGGACCGAGCCCGCCCGAAAAAATGGACTGCCCACCAAGGGTTGGATTTGTGTCCAATTTCTCGGAGGCAGTCCAAAAAGTAGGAGCGGGCTTGCCCGCGATGGAAGGCAACACCTCCCCAGCGCCAAACGCTCACAACGCCGCGCCGACACATCCGCCCCACTCCCGATCAGTTAACCGTCAACTTATCGCGATTGCGCTCCAGCAACGCTTTGCCAATACCCTTGACCTCCAGCAGCTCATCAACCGACGCAAAGTCCCCGTGAGCCTCACGGTAGGCGACGATAGCCTCGGCCTTGGCTTTACCGATACCGGTCAATTCACTTTGCAGGGCTGCGGCGCTGGCTTTATTCAAATCAACCTTACCCACGCTTTGCTCAACAACAACCTGAGCAGCAGGCTGGGCCGGGGCCGTTGGCGCCGCTGAAGCGGGCAATGAAAAGGTCGCGAACAGGGCTAACAGCAGAGAGGACAAGTACATATGGCGCATAAGGTGACACTCCTTAGGTCGTTTGCTTGCTGAGGCAGCTTTTCCTTGGCTGCCCCTGAAACCTAGCCCCTGGGTACCGTGCGTCAAACGCGATAAGCCGAGGATTTTTTACTAAATTAGACAGCGCGTTCATCCCCAGCCTTGCCTGCACACCTCAACAGACACCCACACAAACGAATGCAAAATTCGTAAAGGAAATGTAAAAAAAATGTAAAAAAACAAAAAAATGCTATGTTCATCAATCACATGGCATTTTGATATAGGGCTTCAAACGTGGACAGGGATGCGAAACAACTGGTCAAGGACTTCCCTTTTACCTACACACACCAGCGCTCGACCCTGCACTTCAGCACGCCGATTACCCCCCATGTCGCTGACGCGATGAAACATTTGCTAAACCAGGCACGCCAAGACAAACGCGTGAGTGCGCCGGTACTCAGCAGCGGTTGTCGCCTGTTCGCAAAACGCCAGCCCATCGACACCTTCAAGAAAAAAATACGTATCGCCAGAGGCCGCGCCAAACGTTGCGGCATGTATGACTGGCCCATAGAAGAGTTGATGAACACGGCTGAAGCCCAACGGCGCGGTGTACGCGTGCCGTCGTTGATCGCCTTTGGCTACACCCGCTCGCCTGTGGGGCTGGCAAACGACGTGATCATCATCACCGAGCTACTGCCCGACCACACCGATGGCCTGGAATGGGTGAATGCCAACCCTCATGGGGTTGAACACCTCATCGCAAAAACGTTCGAATTGCTGCACGCCCTGAACAGCAAAGGCATCATCCACATGGACCTGTGGGCCGCAAATGTGATGCTCGCCAACACCGGCAACGCCCCTGCCCATGCCATTGACCTTGAGAACTGCTTCCTGAAAGCGCCCGACGACCTGAGCGAAACCCTAGGCTTTCAGTTTGGCTTTTTCTACCACCGGGAAATCTATCGCTTCATCACAGAAGCGCGGTACGACGCGCTGGTGTATGACGCGCTGAAAGCGTACCCGGCTGTGGATAAGTCACGGTTTGCCAAGGTGTACGAGGAGAGCAAGCACCAGCATATTGGGCGCAAGGAACGGCGGGGGGTGTTTTGCGGAGAGGTGGTTGTGGGGTGAATCGAGGAACTCCGGACAATAGCCCACAGTTCCCACATGTTGAAAAAGGCAGGCGCGCAATGCGCCTGCCTCAAAGCTACTAATTCGACACAGTGACTTGGTCAGCATCTTTAGACCGCATCGGCACCGCCAACAAAATCGCCACTGGCAACCAGAACAACGTCCAGTAGTCACCAGGTCGACTAAAGATCCGCTCAACATCCGTAAGCATGGCGATCAGCGCAAAGACCAGTGCAGGAAATGCAAGACGCACCCAATAGTTGCTGCGCAGTTTCCAAGCTTTATGAGCCAACCCCAGTAGACCCGCAGCTAGCAACGCAAGCGAAACGATGCCGCTGTCGTAGACCTGTTGGAGGTACAAGCTATGGGCATGAGGGGAAACATGAACGCCATCAGGCCAGCGATACTCGAAGGGTGTGCCCAGCCCGTGCCCTACGGCCCAGTGACCTGACATGACTTTAAAATAGTAGACCCAAATAGGCCCGCGCCCAGACAACTGCTTTTCCTGAAACTCGATGACCAACTGCGGCCAAAACTTGATGACCAGTGCAAGGACAAGCACTGTGCCGATCCCCAGCAACCACCAACCGAGCCTGGAGTTTTGTAAAATGACGACAGCCACAATCCCCCCCAGCAAGGCGAACCATGCCCCCCTGGTATAGGTCAACAATACATAGAGGCTCAACAGCATGAAGATAGCGAGCCAAAACAGTACTGACTTGAACACCGTGCGCTTATCCAATGCCACACCGAGTGCCCAAATAGCAATTGCACCGTGGAAAATACCGGCGACTACAGGCCAGCCGTAATTGGCAAAATTCCCGATACCCGAGCGATCTATACGGTAAGCACGATAGGCCAGTGGTTTATCCAAAATGCCAAACTGATAAACAATGCTGACAAGGGCGCCTATAGCAACCATGACGACCCCTGCCAACAACGCCTTCTTCAGAAAGGCCTCATTGTAGGACATTAGTAAGTAGATCGCTTGAAGATACAGGGCAATCAGCAACCCTCGCTTTGCAAGCGAGAACGCATCCTTTTCAGAGCCTGTTGCCCATAGTGCACTCAAGCCGACCCAGAGCAGAAAAAAAATCCACGGAATGTAGTGAGCCGACGGTACACATTTACTCCGAACGATCAACTTGTAAAAAACAAAAATCAGCGCAGGCAAAAGTAGCCATATATATACTTGAGCGTTCCTCGCGCTACCGGACTGAATCCAAACCTTACCACTCAACTGAATAAACAAACCAATAGCCAGCATCCAAATCATAACAAGCTGCCAGCTTCGGCCTTTAGTGCCGCCACCCCGCAATACTTCTACTCCATTCATAGCCACCACTAATTCCCCAAACAAAATCAAAATGCGTTTTTATTAATGAAGCCTTTAAAAACCGTGAGAACTATAATTTTCAGGTCAACCCAGAGCGACCAATTATCGATGTACCACAGATCATATTCGACCCGTTTTTGCATTTTTTCGAGCGTATCAGTCTCCCCACGGTAGCCGCAGACTTGAGCCCAACCGGTGATACCTGGCTTGACCTTATGCCGCTGCATGTAAGACTCAACCAACTCCTTGTAGTACTCGTTGTGCGCCAATGCATGGGGGCGAGGTCCAACAATCGACATACGCCCTTGGAGCACATTGAAAAACTGCGGTAGTTCATCAAGGCTAGTACGTCGTAAAAACGCCCCGACTTTGGTCACACGCACATCGTTGCGCGTGGCCTGGGTAACGCCACCTTCGCTATGCACAACCATCGAGCGAAATTTGTACACTTTGAAATGTTTACCGTTGATGCCCGTTCGATACTGTTTAAACAAAACTGGCCCAGGGGACGACACCTTGATTGCCAAAGCAATTAACAGGCAAACCGGAAGTATCAAAAGGCTTATCAAGCCTCCAATGATCAGGTCTTCAAGCCGCTTGACGACCAACGCCGAGCCATCCATCGGGCTGCAGCTAAGGTCCAATGAATACAAGCCGGCAATATGGCTCACCTTGTGGTTCAGCAAGCGGATATCACCCCACTCCGGAATGAAGCGAACCGCAACAGTGTGGTGCCGAAGGGCATACATGATGGAGCGGATGACGCCCCCTTCACTGAGCGGCAGGCACAGCCATACTTCATGCACACCTAACTCATCCACTTTGGCGACCAGGCTGTCCATCCAGCCGTCATCCTGGCTAAACGCGAGGCTTGCGGAAATACGAAAACCGTCTTCTTCCAAGGTGCGACCACTGTTTAGTTGGCTGGCCGACTGCCCTCCAGAATCAATCAGCAGTACACTCTTCAGGTTCAGCCCTGAGCCACGTATACGGCGTAAAAATAAAAACACGGAAAGGCGCAGCAACAAACACAATGCGCCACCCATAAATAACATTACGCTGAACCAGATACGGGAATAGTTATCTGAAAGCTTCAGGAAAAACGTCAACGATAAAAGAATGCCTGCGGCGGACAGCCAGCAAACCACCAAGACACCGAGTTGACGCCAGAAGGAATGGCCTCGTTGAGAACCATAAACACCGCCCAACGCCAAACAGACTACGACCACAATAGCCGTAATCATCGTTGCGGTGTTGTAACGCCCCGTCATCTCAAAGTGCTGAAAACGGTAATGGAAGGCAAACAAGCCCGCCACCAAGACGATGACCATGTCCGTTAACGCGACAAAAAAAGGAACGGGATAACGTTCTGCAAATGTTGGTTGATACCGATGAGTGACTTGCATGTCGTTGAACAGGCCCCAATCTCTATAAAACACTGGTTAGCGCGCACTGCAGCCAGGCACCGCCCCCGCAGTCACAACACCCTACCCTACACAGCAACTCAGAGGCGCCAGCGCCGGCCACCCCCTCCTGAGTCACTATCAGTCATGCTTTATTTTTTGGATTGACACGCCCGTACTTATCTTCAAAGCGCACAATATCGTCTTCTCCCAGGTACGTACCTGACTGAACCTCAATCAGCTCCAATGGTATAACGCCTGGATTTTCCAAGGCGTGAACTTGGCCGATAGGGATGTAGGTGGACTGGTTCTCGGTGACCAAATAGGTTTTGTCGCCATTGGTGACACTCGCCGTACCGCTCACCACAATCCAGTGCTCCGCACGGTGATGGTGCATCTGGACTGAGAGCTTGGCCCCAGGTTTTACGGTGATACGTTTGACCTGATAACGGTGCCCGCTATCGATCGAATCGTACACCCCCCAAGGACGATACACTTCACGGTGATTGGCATGCTCATGGCGCTGCTCCTGCTTGAGCTGCTCAACAATCTTTTTGACGTCTTGCACATGACTCTTGTGGGCAACCAGGACAGCATCCTTGGTCTCAACAATAACCAGGTCCTCGACCCCTACCGTCGTCACCAAGCGATGCTCGGCATGCACATAGCTATGACGAGTACCGTGTTGAAGGACATCCCCCTTCAGGACATTCCCGTTGCTGTCCTTTTCGCTGACATCCCACAGTGCAGACCATGACCCGATGTCACTCCATCCAGCATCCAGCGGCACCATGGCGGCATCGGCCGTTTTTTCCATCACCGCATAATCGATCGAGTCGTCCGGGCACTGGCCAAAGGCATCTGCATCAATACGGGTGAAGTACAGGTCCTGCTCTGCCCCCGCCAATGCCTGACGGCACACCTTGAGAATGTCGGGCTGGAACGCCTCCAGCTCCGCCAAGTAGCGGCTGGCACGAAACATGAACATGCCACTGTTCCAAAAATAGTCCCCAGAGGCAACGTAATGCTGGGCTGTGGACAAGTCCGGCTTCTCAACGAAACGGTTGACCTTGAACCCTTCACTGCCAAGCACTTCGCCTTTCTGGATGTAGCCATAACCGGTTTCAGGGTAAGCCGGCACGATGCCAAAGGTGACAAGCTTGCCTGCTTTGGCTAACACCATGGCAGCCTCAATACTGGCATGGAACGCTGGCACGTCCTGAATCAAGTGATCGGCAGCCAAAACCAGCAGCAACGGATCCTGACCCTCTTCTATGGCCTGCAATGCCGCCAAAGCAATGGCAGGTGCCGTGTTACGCCCCATTGGCTCCAACAGAATATTGGCCTGCTCCAGGCCAATCTGACGTAGCTGCTCTGCTGCAAGAAACCGATGCTGCTCGTTGCAAATCAAGCGTGGCGCTTGGGCGTCCAGCCCCTGCAGGCGCTCAATCGTGGCTTGCAGCATGGACTGATTCTGGTCGACCATCGGCAAAAATTGCTTGGGGTTAAGTTGACGCGAAAGCGGCCAGAGACGCGAGCCGGAACCGCCAGCCATGATTACCGGAAGCAACATGTGTTTTTGTCCTTTGAAGTCGTACTACCAAAAAATGAATTCTGCATGCCGTGCAGCACGCCCAACACATTACAACAAGAAAGAAAATTAAACCTCATCGATAAACCGAGCCAGAATCCGATCCTTGTCGAGAAAATCATGGGCATATGCTGTAGCAATCAGGTTAGGCAAGGGCATAGCCAGGCAACCCTCAATCCCCCTAAGCAATGCCTCGACAGACTCGGGCTCTACCCGTTCTGCAATGCCTGGATGGTCTTGGCACAACAAGCCCAGACTGGTCTCAGGGTCTGCGGTAATAACTGCATTGCCGCCTACTGCAAGGATGTTGGTCAGTTTTGATGGCAGTACCGCATCTGCAGCCCCACGTTTCTGAATGACCAAATGGCAATCGGCACTGGCGAGCAGCGCGGGCAGGTCCTCATAGGGTTGCAACGGTGCAAAGACTACGTTCGACAGTTGCTTCGATGCTGCCAACGCTTGCAATCGGGCCTTACCTGCGCCTTCGCCAACGATCAGGAACACCAGCTCCGCACGGCCCTTAAGGCGATCCGCAGCTTCAATTACACTTTCCAGCCCCTGCTTCTCGCCTATGTTCCCGGAGTAAAGCAGCACCTTCTTGGCAGGATCAATGCCAAGTCGGGCAAGCAATGCGTCATTACGCGCAACATTGGCAAACCGTGCGGTTTCAGACCAGTTAGGGAAAAAACGCAACTGCTCAACGCTGACACCTTTGCTCTGGGCGCGCCGCAGCATGGCCGCAGAAATGCTTGAAACACGGTCAAATGCGCGCAAAATCAGCCGCTCTGCGCCATAAGCAATACGTTTTAGCACGCCGCTGTTGGCAATCCGCAGGCCAAACAATGCATCGACTTCAAAATCCTGAATGTGCAGAACGGACTTAGCGCCCGCCAGCTTAGCCAGCAGGAGCGTCTGAGGTGCACAAAATAGCGTCGGGACCACCAGAACTACCAGGTCTGGCTTCCACCTCAACTGCGCCAGCATTGCCAACGAAGATGAGATAGAAAAACTTGCCAGGTGCAACAAGCGCGTTAGTGCCGTCGGTTTAGCCGGCACATAGAGCGGGCACCGGTAAACACTGACGCCCTCCTCTTGAGTACAGTTAAAACGCCAGGACGAAAACGCAGGCCACACTTTCCAATCGGGATAATACGGTGGTGCGGTAACAACCCGCACCTCATGGCCTTGCTCAGCAAGCCAGCGGGCCATTTCGCCGCTGTATTTACCGATTCCAGTCAGCTCTGGGCTGTAATTGATGCCATAAAGCAGAATTTTCATCAGTGAGTCCGAGCGTTTTGCACATTGTCGACGTACCACTGATAGGCACTCTGCAAGCCTTGCTCAAGGCCAATACTGGCTGTCCAGCCCAACGCGGCCAAACGCGAAACGTCCATCAACTTGCGCGGAGCACCGTCGGGCTTCGTCGCATCGAACGTCAGCTTGCCCTGAAATCCGGTCACTTTGGCAACCGTGTGCGCCAACTCAGCAATCGTGCAATCGACGCCCGTACCAACGTTGATGTGAGAAAGCATTGGCTGTGTGTGTGCCTGATATAGCTCGGGCTCGAGCTCCATGACATGCACGCAGGCAGCAGCCATATCGTCGACATGTAGAAATTCACGCATTGGCTTGCCACTGCCCCAGATCACAACCTCGGTATCACCTCGCTGAGTAGCCTCGTGGAAGCGACGCAGCAACGCTGGAATAACATGGCTGTTTTCAGGGTGATAATTATCGTGCGGGCCATAGAGGTTGGTTGGCATCACACTACGATAATCGCGGCCATGCTGACGGTTGTAGCTTTCACAAAGCTTGATACCAGCAATTTTGGCCAATGCATAAGGCTCGTTCGTTGGTTCAAGCACACCTGTCAGTAACGCAGCCTCCGTCATAGGCTGCACTGCCAGCTTTGGATAGATGCAGGAAGAACCGAGAAATAGCAGCTTTTGAACACCACGCAGGTGAGCAGCCTGAATGATGTTGGCCTCAATCATCAGGTTGTCAAAAATAAAATCGGCCGGATAGGTGTTATTCGCATGAATACCACCTACTTTGGCTGCGGCCAGATAAACCTGGTCAATGGCATGAGTTTGAAAAAATTGCCGAACCGCCGCCTGGTCGAGCAAATCCAACTCATCCCGCGTTGCGGTGAGGATGTTCGAGTAGCCAAGCGTCTTGAGCCTGCGAACGATGGCTGAGCCAACCATTCCACGATGGCCGGCCACAAAAATCGACTGTTCCAGATTACGGGCCACAATCAGTTCTCCACAGATACAGGCAAGTCATGGCCGTGGGACTTCAGCAGCGCATGGCGCTGAGCTGCTTTCAAGTCCTCGCGCACCATCTCTTCGCACATTTGCTGTACGGTAATTTCCGGTACCCAACCCAATTTTTCTTTGGCCTTGGTTGGATCACCCAACAAGGTTTCCACCTCGGCAGGCCGGAAATAACGCGGATCTACGCGGACAACGACATCACCGACCTTCAGTGCCGGTGCCTTGTCGCCTTCAATGTGTTCGATAATCGCATGCTCTTCAACGCCTTCACCTTCAAAGCGCAGCGTAAGGCCAAGCTCAGCAGCCGACCACCGTACGAACTCACGCACCGAATATTGAACACCGGTTGCAATCACGAAGTCTTCCGGTTGCTCTTGCTGCAACATCATCCATTGCATGCGGACGTAGTCCTTGGCATGACCCCAGTCACGCAGGGCATCCATATTGCCGAGGAACAAACACTTTTCCAGGCCTTGGGCGATGTTCGCCAAAGCGCGTGTAATCTTACGTGTTACGAATGTTTCACCACGACGCGGCGACTCATGGTTGAACAAAATGCCGTTGCAGGCATACATACCATAAGCTTCACGGTAGTTTACTGTAATCCAGTAGGCATAAAGCTTGGCTACCGCATAAGGGGAGCGAGGGTAGAACGGTGTCGTTTCCTTTTGAGGAATTTCTTGCACCAGTCCATAAAGCTCGGACGTCGACGCCTGATAGAAGCGTGTTTTTTTCTCCAAGCCCAACAAACGAATAGCTTCAAGAATACGCAGTGTGCCCATGGCATCAACGTCTGCGGTGTACTCCGGGGACTCAAAACTCACTGCAACATGGGACTGTGCCCCCAAGTTGTACACCTCATCAGGCTGTACTTCCTGAATAATACGAGTGAGGTTAGAAGAGTCACTCAAATCGCCATAATGCAAAACAAAATTACGATTATCTACGTGCGGATCCTGGTAGATATGGTCAACACGCTGAGTATTAAAAGACGAAGCACGGCGCTTAATACCATGTACTTCATAGCCTTTCTCCAAGAGAAACTCAGCCAAGTAAGAGCCGTCCTGCCCTGTAACGCCGGTAATAAGTGCTTTTTTCATTTTTCCGCCTTAAAAATATCATCTTTATTGAGTGGGACATACTCAATAAAATCAAGCCAACCATATTTAGAAGTATGCTTCAGAGACCTACCTGACGACTCAAAAATCTTTCGATAATACTCATATTGCACAAATACATTCTTCGCATTATCCAGATGCTTGATTATACCGTCACGCCAATTATCACCCGAGGTAGCATTTTTCCTTGGATCCTGACCTGACTCATAAAAATTCTCAACAACGCCACCATAATCTTTTAATATATTATGATCACAACCAAGAAGAAACACTCGCTTATAGCCCATATAATAGAGCACTGGTAAAACCATAATAGGGCTGGTCTGTGGAGCTAGCACAGGGCGAGTAAGATCAATATCACTTGAAATTTGAGATTTTTCCAAGCACAAATAATAAACAGACCTGGTTTGAAAAATACCAAACTTCTCAACATCTACTTTGGTTTGCAAGCCTAGCACTATGGATGTTTCCAAAGGCAACTCTTTATCAGCCTTAACAAGCCAAGAAATATACTCTTCATAAACCAGGGGCTCATGATATGGCGCAAAAAAATGAAACTTCGGCCTGATCACATTCAGCTGTGGATGTAAAATAAAATTACTCACACTAAAACAATCATTTCCAGCCAGAAAACTTAAATCAATCCCTTTCAAACTTGGCCCGGTGGCCAACAAAAAAGCATCCTTGCCCGCTGCAATATTTTTCAGATCCAAGTTTTTCATCAAACCCTGTTTATTTCGCGTAGCCAAAAAGCGAAACAGGACAGCGACCCTAAGAACATAGGGCATAAAAATACGAGGAACAAAATCCTGCAGTAAATAATAAAATCTTTTCTGAAAACTCATACGTCACTCCAAATCGCCGACCAACTCACCATAGCCTTTGTGACTTGAAATAGTAGCGAGATGGCGCTGCCGCTCCAAGTCACTTGTAAAACGATAACGTATTACCTTTGCTGGCACCCCTGCAACAATAGCAAACGGTGGGACATCTTTCGTGACTACCGATTTAGCAGCGATTATTGAACAGGAGCCAACTTTTACTCCCGCCATGATTAGTGCATCTTGACCAACCCACACATCGTCACCGATTTCCGTTTGCTCCAGAAGCTGTCGACCAGAAAAGCACGTCGGTACACCTACAATAGAAAACTCATGGTCGGAACCAATTACTGATACACCTGGGGCCATCAATAAAAATCGCCCCGCCTTAACCTTAGGATATATCGTGCAGCCTGCTCCCACAAAACCGTAATCTGAAAGCTCAAAATCTTTAGCTATATATTTTTGATCAGGAACAACCCAACTTTTGTGCGAAACATTCTTCCAGCCATAGCGAAACTTCCTATATCGCATGACTTGCTC
>NZ_MBPN01000040.1 GCF_001695625.1 Pseudomonas defluvii | reverse complement strand
GGCATCCCTGCCTGGCACCCGACTACGCACTGCCTGCGTTCGACCTCCTGAAGGGACAATTTGGCGGCGCCTGCGAGTTCAGTGCATAAAAAGCAACGCTGAAAAGCCCAAAATCTTCGCAGGCAGGCAAAACAGCGAGCCTCTGCTTGTCGGTGCGCGGAATGTCAGGCGCTGCAGGGCGTCCCTTTGCAGGGAATGGATAAGTTCGCGAGACAAGTGCCACAAATCCCCCGTTTCCCTTTACAGCGGTGCCTGTAGGCCCAGTGCCTGTGGCGTTACATCCCGTTCCTGCGGTCCCTCATCTACAAAATCCACCGGCACCTTGCCTTTGAGTTGCCAGGCGAAGGCGATGATTTCGGCGATGGTCAAGTACAGCGCTTCGGGTATACGGTCGCCCAGTTCCATCCGTGCCAGCAGTTTCACCAGGTCGGCGTTTTCATAGATGGGCACTTCGTGCTCGCGCGCCAGGGCCAGGATCGCCTCGGCCAGTGCGTCATCGCCTTTGGCCGTGAGGGTGGGCGCTTGTTGGCCGTCGTAGCTCAGGGCAATGGCCTGGCGGGGTGTTTGCTCAGTCATGCGTTTTCATCTACCCAACGTTGTTCCAGGCGTGTACGCGGCCCTTGCGGCGGCGTGCCGTGATGACAGTTCAGCTCGCCGACGCTCAGCCCCCGTGCTAGTAAACGAGTGCGCAGCTCGCTCAGCTGGCTTTCGATCAGGCGCACTGTGCTGGGCAGCTCGGCCCACAGCTGGCTCGACAGGCAGCCCTGGGCAAGCTGCGCCTGCACTTGCAACGGCCCCAGCGGGCTGAGGTCGAACGACAGCTCAATCTTCCAGAGCATTTCCAGAGGGTCGCGCTTTTCACGTTCCGGGTCGGCCTGTTGTTCAGGCGTTTCTTCGCGCTGCAGCTTGACCTGCAAGGGCATGAAGTCCTGGCCAGTGCGCAGCGGAATTTCCAGTTGCCAGGTGGTCTGCAGGGTGCCGTCGGCGGTACTGCCGGTTTGCTCCAGGCTAGCCAGTTGATGGCTTTGCAGTCGAGAGACGGCCGCCGCCGCGAGGCGCAGCACGTGCTCAAGGTCGCCTTCGCCCTCCAGGCTTTGCAACAGCCGTGAGGGCAGGGGGAAGCTGGAAGGGGTGATCCGTGCACCCACCTGGCCGAGCATGCCCAGCGCGTTGCGCAGCATGCCCGGCATGGCCTGGGACAGGGTGGTCGCTGCGGTGGCGGGGTTGAATGGAGTGCTGGTGGGCAGCCCCGGCAGTATCTGTGCGATCAGGCGTACTACCTGGGCCTTGAGGTCCGGTGCAAGGCCGCTTGGCAGGCCGTTGAGCAACTTGGCTTCCAGAAACAGGCCGCTGTTGTTCATGGCGTGGGCCAGGCCCTTCGCATCGCTGAGCTGGCGTACATCCGGCAGGCTGGCGAGCAGCGTGTCGATACGGGTACGCAATGGGGCAGGTTGTTGATCATCGCTGGCGATCCGCTGCAAGGCCGCCAGCAGGCCTGGTAATGATGCCTGGCGGGTTTGCTGGCTGCTCAGGTGTTGGGCGATTGCCAACTGGTCCTGGCGACCACTCAGCGGCATGAACGACAGCTGTTGTTCACCGCGTACGACGGCGCTGAGCAAGCTGCCCAGCGGCAGCGGGCGCGGGCTGTCCACGGCCAGCGTGGCGCCTGCCTGGACAGTATTGAGCAGGCTCACCAGTGAGCGGAACACGCTGGCCTGGCCGTTGGCCTGGGGCAGGGCCTGGCTGGTCAGTACCTTGCCTTGCAGCAGGGTGCCGACCGGCAACTGGCGGGTGTCGATCTGGGTCAATGTGGTGACAGTACTGGCCTTGGCCTGTTGCACGCCAATAGCCAGGGCCGAGGCGCTGGGCTGGCTGACGGTAAGCTGGGTGCCTTGGGCCAGCGGCTGGCTGCTGTTGGCTTGTACATTGGTTTGCCGCCCGCTGTCCTGGGTCAACTTGATCAATAGCTGGAAGTCTTGACCATTCTGCTTCAGCGAGAGAACTTCGGCGTCTGCCGTTTCGCCGGGGGCCAGCAGGCCCTGCTGAGGCTGCAAAAGCCTGAGCAGTTCGCCGGTCATGGCGGCACCGCGCGCCTGTGGATTGGCCAGTGCCTGCGTGCCGACGCTGTTGATTTCGCCTGTCATCAAGTTACAACCTGTCGAAATAGCCCTCTTTGCAGTAGGACATGGCATGTATAATGCGGCCCGAACTTTCGGGGAGCCTTGAGCTCGCGGTCTGGTGCTCTTTTGAACAGACCAGTCGGCCGCGTCACCGTTCCAGTATAACGGCCGCGCCGGGACCGACTTGAGACAGTCATCCGAACCAATAAGGCAAACCTGTGACCCCTCAACTCGAAGCGGTGGATCTGGCCTGCGAGCGCGACTGGCGAATGCTCTTCGAGCATCTCGATCTGCAGTTGGCCGCCGGCGACATGCTCCAGATCGGCGGCCCCAACGGCAGCGGTAAAACCAGCCTGTTGCGGTTGCTGGCCGGTTTGATGCGCCCGACCAGTGGCGAGATTCTGGTTCAAGGCAAGCCCTTGGCTGAGCAACGCGGCGAACTGGCCCGGCTGCTGCTGTGGATCGGCCATGCGGCGGGGATCAAGGACCTGCTGACGCCAGAGGAGAACCTTGCCTGGTTGTGTGCCTTGCACCGCCCGGCCGGGCGCGAGGCGATCTGGCAGGCACTGGCGGCGGTGGGCCTGCGTGGCTTCGAGGACGTGCCTTGTCATACCCTGTCGGCCGGTCAGCAGCGTCGCGTGGCCCTGGCCCGGTTGTACCTGGACAGCCCGCCGTTGTGGATTCTCGACGAACCGTTCACCGCGCTCGACAAGCAGGGGGTGGCCCAGCTCGAAGCGCATCTGGCACACCACTGTGAAACGGGTGGCATGGTGATCCTCACCACGCACCACACGCTGGAGCGCAAACCCTCCGGTTACCGTGAACTGAACCTGGGGCAGTGGGCCGCATGAGTGTATTTGTCCTGTTGCTGAGCCGCGAAGCGCGGCTACTGTGCCGTCGTCCGGCCGAACTGGCCAACCCCTTGGTGTTCTTCGCCATCGTCATTGCACTGTTTCCTTTGGCGGTCGGTCCTGAGACACAATTGTTGCAAACCTTGTCACCTGGGTTGGTGTGGGTGGCTGCACTTTTGTCCGTCCTGCTCTCGCTGGACGGGCTTTTTCGCAGTGATTTCGAGGATGGATCGCTGGAGCAGTGGGTCCTTTCGTCGCACCCCCTGCCTCTTCTGGTATTGGCCAAGGTGCTGGCACACTGGGCCTTTTCCGGCCTGGCACTGGTATTGTTGGCACCGCTGCTGGCCTTGATGCTCGGCTTGCCAAGTGCCAGCCTGCCCGTGCTGCTGGCATCACTTTTGCTCGGCACCCCGGTGTTGAGCCTGTTGGGCGCTGTGGGTGCGGCCCTGACAGTCGGCTTGAAACGCGGTGGCCTGCTACTGGCGCTGCTGATTCTGCCGTTGTATATCCCGGTGTTGATTTTGGGCAGTGGCGCGTTGCAGGCGTCGCTGCAAGCGATGCCGGCGACCGGTTATCTGCTCTGGCTTGGTAGCCTGACCGCCCTGGCAGTAACGTTGGCACCCTTTGCAATAGCGGCTGGCCTGAAGATCAGCGTCGGCGAATAATGAGGTCTGGGCTCGCTGCCCAGCAAAGACCCTGGATGTACCGTGATGAAAAGCAGCGCAATCAGCTGGACGTGGTTTCATAAACTGGGTTCGCCCAAGTGGTTCTATTCCATCAGTGGGCGGATGCTGCCGTGGCTGGCGATCGCCGCCGTGCTGCTGTTGACGGTCGGTGTGGTCTGGGGCCTGGCCTTTGCCCCTCAGGATTACCAACAGGGCAACAGTTTTCGCATCATCTACATCCATGTGCCTGCCGCCATGCTGGCACAGTCCTGCTATGTGATGCTGGCAGTGGCCGGCGTGGTCGGCCTGGTCTGGAAAATGAAGATCGCCGACATTGCATTGCAGTGCGCTGCGCCCATTGGCGCCTGGATGACCGCCGTGGCGCTGGTTACCGGCGCCATCTGGGGTAAGCCGACCTGGGGCAGTTGGTGGGTCTGGGATGCCCGACTGACGTCGATGCTTATCCTCCTGTTTCTGTACTTCGGTCTGATTGCCCTGGGGCAGGCGATCAGCAATCGTGAGAGCGCGGCCAAGGCCTGTGCAGTGCTGGCGATTGTCGGGGTGATCAATATCCCGATCATCAAGTATTCGGTGGAGTGGTGGAACACCCTGCACCAGGGCGCAACCTTTACCTTGACCGAGAAACCGGCGATGCCGGCGGAAATGTGGTTGCCGTTGCTGCTCACGGCACTGGGTTTCTACTGCTTCTTCGGCGCGGTACTGCTGATGCGCATGCGCCTTGAAGTACTCAAGCGCGAAGCCCGCAGCAGTTGGGTGAAAAGTGAAGTCATGAATACCCTGGGTCGGGAGTTGGCACGATGAGTTTCACCTCCTTCAGCGATTTTCTCGCCATGGGCCACCACGGCCTGTATGTCTGGTCGGCCTACGGCATTAGCTTGTTAGTGCTGGCGATCAACGTCGCGGTGCCAATCCTGGCCCGTCGCCGTTACCTGCAAGAAGAGGCGCGCCGTCTGCGCCGGGAGAGCAATCAGTGAATCCGCAACGCAAGAAGCGCCTGTTCATCATTCTCGGCCTGCTCGCCGGCCTCGGCGTTGCCGTGGCACTGGCATTGAGTGCCTTGCAGCAGAACATCAACCTGTTCTACACCCCAACCCAGATCGCCAATGGCGAGGCGCCCCTGGACACCCGTATCCGTGCGGGCGGCATGGTTGAAAAAGGTTCCCTGCAACGTTCCGGTGATTCGCTGGACGTGCGTTTTGTGGTCACCGACTTCAACAAGTCCGTGCCCATTACCTACCGCGGCATTCTTCCGGATCTGTTTCGCGAAGGGCAGGGTATTGTTGCACTCGGCAAACTGAATGCCGAAGGTGTGGTAGTGGCGGACGAAGTGCTGGCCAAGCACGATGAAAAGTACATGCCGCCAGAAGTGACCAAAGCCCTGAAGGAAAGCGGTCAGGCTGCGACTGACGCTGGCCAGGCCGGAGGCAAACCATGAACGCCGCTTTGGTAATCCCCGAACTGGGCCAATTGGCCATGATCCTGGCGCTGTGCTTTGCCTGCGTCCAGGCCAGTGTGCCATTGCTGGGTGCCTGGCGCGGTGACAGCCTGTGGATGAGCCTGGCACGGCCTGCGGCCTGGGGCCAGTTCGCATTCCTGGCCTTCGCCTTTGCCTGCCTGACCCACGCCTTCATGACCGATAACTTCTCGGTTGCCTATGTCGCCAGCAACTCCAACAGCGCCCTGCCTTGGTACTTCAAGTTCAGCGCGGTGTGGGGCGCTCACGAAGGGTCGCTGCTGCTCTGGGCGCTGATCCTCGGCGGCTGGACCTTTGCCGTGTCGATCTTCTCCCGGCAGTTGCCACAGGTGATGCTCGCCCGCGTGCTGGCGATCATGGGCATGATCAGCGTGGGCTTCATGTCGTTCCTGATCGTCACCTCCAACCCGTTCCAGCGGCTGTTGCCGCAGGTGCCGACCGATGGTCGTGACCTCAACCCGCTGTTGCAGGATGTGGGCCTGATCGTTCACCCACCCATGCTCTACATGGGCTATGTCGGTTTCTCGGTCGCGTTTGCCTTCGCCATCGCTGCGTTGCTCGGCGGTCGTCTTGATGCGGCCTGGGCGCGCTGGTCGCGGCCCTGGACCATCATCGCCTGGGCCTTTCTCGGCATTGGTATCACCCTGGGCTCCTGGTGGGCCTACTACGAGTTGGGTTGGGGCGGCTGGTGGTTCTGGGACCCGGTAGAGAACGCCTCGTTCATGCCGTGGCTGGTTGGCACTGCCCTGATCCACTCCCTGGCCGTGACTGAAAAACGCGGCGTGTTCAAGAGCTGGACGGTACTGCTGGCCATTGCCGCATTCTCGTTGAGCTTGCTGGGTACCTTCCTGGTTCGCTCGGGCGTGTTGACCTCGGTGCATGCCTTCGCTTCCGACCCGGAGCGCGGTGTGTTCATCCTGATGTTCCTGCTGTGCGTGGTCGGCGGCTCGCTGACCCTGTTCGCGCTGCGTGCGCCAGTCGTCAAGAGCCAGGTTGGCTTTGCCCTTTGGTCGCGTGAAACCCTGCTGCTGGCCAACAACCTGATACTGGTGGTCGCGGCCTCGATGATCCTGCTCGGCACGCTGTATCCGCTGGTGCTCGACGCGTTGACCGGGGCGAAGCTGTCCGTCGGCCCACCGTACTTCGATGCACTGTTCCTGCCCCTGATGGCCCTGTTGATGGTGGTGTTGGCCATAGGTGTTCTCGTGCGCTGGAAAGACACCCCCGGCAAATGGCTGCTGGGCATGCTCACCCCGGTACTGGTCGGCAGCGCCATTCTGGCGCCGATCGGCGGGCTGATCGTGGATGACTTCGATTGGCCAGTACTGACCACCTTTGCCCTGGCGGCCTGGATCGTGCTTGCCGGCGTGCGTGACCTTCTCGACAAGACCCGCCACAAGGGTGTGTTCAAGGGCATGCGAAGCCTCACCCGCAGCTACTGGGGGATGCACGTCGCTCACTTCGGCCTGGCGGTTTGCGCGCTGGGTGTGGTGCTGTCGAGCAACAACAGTGCCGAGCGCGACCTGCGCCTGGCGCCGGGCGAGTCAGTAGAACTGGCGGGCTACCACTTCATTTTCGAGGGCGCCAAGCATTTCGAGGGGCCGAACTTCACCTCCGACAAGGGCACGGTTCGGGTGGTCAAGGATGGGCGTGAGATCAGCGTCCTGCACCCGGAGAAACGCCTCTACACCGTGCAGCAATCGGTGATGACCGAAGCGGGCATCGATGCCGGCTTCACTCGCGACCTCTATGTTGCTCTCGGCGAACCGCTGGACAACGGCGCCTGGGCTGTACGGGTTCATGTCAAACCGTTCGTGCGCTGGATCTGGCTGGGCGGTCTGCTGACTGGCCTGGGTGGCCTGCTGGCCGCGTTGGATGGGCGTTATCGGGTCAAGGTGAAAAGCCGTGTACGTGAAGTACTGGGCATGTCTGGAGCAACTGCATGAAGCGTTGGATCATGGTGCTGCCGCTGGCGGTGTTTCTGCTGGTGGCGGTCTTCCTCTATCGCGGGTTGTACCTGGACCCGGCTGAACTGCCTTCGGCAATGATCGGCAAGCCGTTCCCGCATTTCTCCCTGCCAGCCGTGGAGGGCGAGAGCACCCTGACCCAGGCCGACCTGCTGGGCAAGCCGGCACTGGTCAACGTCTGGGGTACCTGGTGCGTGTCCTGCCGGGTCGAGCACCCGGTGCTGAACAAGCTGGCCGAACAGGGCGTGCGGATCTACGGGGTCAATTACAAAGACGACAATGCGGCGGCGCTGAAGTGGCTGAAGGACTTCCACAACCCGTATCAGCTCAATATCCGCGATGAGCAGGGCACCCTGGGTCTGGACCTGGGTGTATACGGCGCGCCGGAAACCTTCCTGATCGATGCCAAGGGCATCATCCGTCACAAGTTCGTGGGTGTCGTCGACGAGACTGTCTGGCGCGAGCAACTGGCGCCGTTGTACCAAGGCCTTGTCGACGAGGGCCGGCAATGAAGCGCTGGCTAGCAGCGGCCTTACTGGGCCTGAGCCTGGCCGGCGTGGCCCAGGCGGCAATTGATACCTATCAGTTTGCCGATGATGCTGAACGTGAGCGTTATCGCGACCTGACCAAGGAACTGCGTTGCCCCAAATGCCAGAACCAGGACATCGCAGACTCCAACGCACCCATTGCCGCCGACCTGCGTCGGGAAATTTTCCGGATGCTGGGCGAGGGCAAGAGTAACCAGCAGATCATCGACTTCATGGTTGACCGTTACGGTGATTTCGTCCGTTACAAACCGGCCCTGACTGCACGTACCTGGTTGCTGTGGTTCGGCCCCGGTGCACTGCTGCTGGGCGGCGTCGTGGTGCTTGCGGTGATCGTGCGCAAGCGCCGCGCCCCGGTTGTGAACGGCACCGCCGACCTTTCTCCCGAGGAGCGTGAGCGCCTCGCCAAACTGTTGGAAAAAGAACAGACCCATGACTGATTTCTGGCTTGCTGCAGGCCTGCTGTTACTGGTAGCCCTGAGCTTTTTGCTGATCCCGGTGCTGCGCGGACGTCGTGCGCAACTGGAAGAAGACCGTACCGCACTGAACGTTGCCCTGTATCAGGAGCGCGTCGCCGAGTTGCAGGCGCAACAGGCTGCCGGTGTACTTAGCGCCGAACAACTGGCGAGTGGGCGTGACGAAGCGGCCCGCGAGCTGCTCGACGATACCGAAAATGCCGAGCCTGCACGGCTGGCTCGCCTTGGCAAACCGCTGCCACTGCTGGCTGCGGTATTGGTGCCATTGATGGCCCTGGGCCTGTACCTGCATTTTGGCGCCAGTGACAAAGTGGCCCTGACCCAGGAATTTGCCCAGGCACCGCAGTCGCTGGAAGAAATGACCGCACGCCTGGAGCGCGCCGTTGCTGCCCAGCCTGATTCGGCCGAGGGCCTGTACTTCCTTGGTCGTGCCTACATGGCGCAAGAGCGTTCCGCCGATGCCGCCAAGACCTTCGAGCGTGCCGTGGGCCTGGCCGGGCGCCAGCCCGAGCTGCTCGGGCAGTGGGCGCAGGCGCTTTACTTTGCCAACGGCAAGCAGTGGACCCCGCAGCTGCAGGGGCTGACCGACGAAGCCCTCAAGGCTGATCCGCAGGAAGTCACCAGCCTTGGGCTCTTGGGTATTGCCGCGTTCGAAGGTCAGCGCTATCAACAGGCCATTGATTACTGGAACCGCCTGTTGGCGCAACTGCCTGCCGGTGATGCCTCCCGTGCGGCGCTGGAAGGCGGCGTGGCACGTGCTGCCGACAGGCTCAAGGCCAGCGGTGTTGAGCCCGTAACAACCCCTGCCGTCAGCGACAAGGCACCGGCGCGGCTCAAGGTACGGGTCGAACTGGCGGCAGCGCTGAAGGACAAGGTTCAGCCAGGTGACAGCGTGTTTATCTTTGCCCGTGCGAGCGAAGGCCCGCCCATGCCGTTGGCAGTGAAGCGGGTGACGGTGGCCCAGTTGCCCATCGAGGTCGAATTGGCGGATAGCGACGCAATGATGCCGAGCATGAAACTGTCGAACTTTCCTGAAGTCCAACTGGTTGCGCGCGTCTCTCGCGCAGGCCAGCCGACCAAGGGTGAGTGGATCGGCCGCAGTTCGCCGCTGGCCAGCAGTACCGAGGCGCAGCAGCACCTGACCATCGACAGCCCGGATCCTTAAGCGAGTAGCCTCATGAACAGCACCGTACGCCTCACCCTGATTACCCTGTTTCTGGGCTTGAGTGCGTGTACGGTGCAGCAGCCTTCGACTTACCCTGAACCGCCCATAGGGCGTCAACCACCAGGGCCGGTGATCAAGCCGACGCCGCGCCCGGGCACCGTGCCGAGCAAGCCAACCGTTACCCCTTCGCAGAAACCGATGCCGCGCACCTCGGCCAGCTTCGCACCGCCACCCGGCGGTGCCAGCCACTGGGATCCGCGCCTCGGGGTTTACGTCCTCGAAGGCCAGACCAACACCTTCTACCGACAGCGCACCTACTACCGCTGGAATAACGGCTGGAGCTGGTCGACCAGCCTCCAGGGGCCTTGGCAGGAAACCGACAGCAGCGGTGTTCCGGGTGGTCTGGGACGGGCCTTTTCCAACTAGTCCGTGCTGGCGCACAATGCGCCCTCGCGGACAGTTCTGGAGCAAGGCATGACAAAGACGGTACTGGTGCTGGTAGAAACGGTCGACGACTACCTGCACCTGCTGCGCAACAACGGTTTCAACCTGATTCTTGCGCAGACGCCAGCGCTACGGCGCGAGGCCATTGCTCGCCATGGCAGTGAAATCGATGTGGTGCTTACGCGCGGGCCGCTGGGCCTGCATGCCGATGAAATGGCGGCATTGCCACACCTGAAAATCATCTGCGTGATTGGTGCCGGCTATGAGCAGGTTGACCTTGCGGCAGCGGCAGCACGCGGTATCACCGTCACCAATGGGGCGGGCGCCAATGCATCGACGGTGGCTGACCATGCCATGGCCCTGCTGTGTGCGGTGGTTCGTGATATCCCCCGTGCCGATGCTTCAACCCGTCGTGGCGAGTGGAACCGGGTAATCAGCCCGTCGCTGGCCGGCAAGCGTCTGGGCATTCTCGGCTTGGGGGCGATTGGCCAGGCCATCGCCAAGCGTGGCGCTCTTGGTTTCGATATGCAGGTCAGTTACCACAGCCGCCAGCCACGTAGCGGCGTGCCCTACACGTACTGTGACAGTGTGCTGGCGTTGGCGCAGGCATCGGATTTTCTGGTGGTTGCCACGCCGGGTGGTGCCAGTACCCGGCACCTGATCGACGCCACGGTGCTGGAGGCATTGGGCGAAGAGGGCTTCCTGGTGAACATCGCCCGGGCCAGCGTGGTCTGTACCGCCGACCTGGTCGATGCGTTGCAGCGAAAGCGCATCGCCGGTGCTGCGCTGGACGTTTTCGATGAAGAACCTGCGGTACCTGAAGCGCTCAAGGCACTGCCGAATGTGGTGTTGACCCCGCACGTGGCCGGGCAGTCGCCGGAAGCGGCGGGTGATACGGTGCGTCTGGTGTTGCAGAACCTGCAGGCGTTCTTTTCCGGCAAGCCTGTTCTGACCCCGGTCACCGCCTGATACGCACCACGCAGTAACACGCGGGCGGGGTCAACCGTTCGCCATCAGCCAGTCTGCAAAGATCTTCGCCGCAGGCGAAGGCATCACCTGTTTGTCGTGCACCAGGTAGTCGGCCTGCCCGGTATGCACGACAAAGTCCGAAACCGCGCGGATCTGCCCACTGTCGATCCGCTCGCGCGCCATGAACTCCCAGCCCAATCCCACACCCATGCCCTGCATCACTGCATCGAACACCAGATTGACCTGGTTGAACGTCACTGCGTCAGCCGGTGCTTTGTAGCGGACGCCCTGATGGTTGAACCAGTCGTGCCAGTCCAGGCAGTTCCAGGCTGAGGCGTCCAGTTGAATCAGGGGCAAGGCCTGCAGCTCACTGAGTGAGTGCACCGCTGGCAGTGGGCGTTGGGCACTGACAATCGGATAGATGCATTCGTCAAACAGCTTGTTGGCCTGCAGCGAGCGCCAGCGGCCATGACCGTAGAGGATGCCGAAGTCGTAGTCGGCGATCACGCTCTCGCTGATCTCGTTGCTGGCGTGAATGTTCACCGTCAGTTCGGGGTGTTGTTCGTTGAAGCGCAACAGGCGCGGGAACAGCCAGTACTGCGCCACAGCGTGTGTACAGATAACGCTGACATTGCGGCTGCCATGACCGCTCTTGAGCCGCAGCACATTAGCCAGCAGGCTCTCCAGCATGGGTTCGACGATGGCATTGAAGGCGGTACCGGCCTGGGTCAGGGCAATACCGCGTGCGCGCCGCTCGAACAACGGCGCCGACAAGTGATCCTCCAGCACCTTTATTTGCTTGCTGACTGCGCTTTGCGTCAGGCATAGCTCGCTGGCAGCGCGGGTAAAGCTGCCAGTGCGGGCGACCGCTTCAAAGGCAATCAAGGTGTCGAGAGGCGGCAAGTGTCGGTTGAAGCGGCTCATGTTCCAGGCCTGCGTTTACGGAATGCCCTGATCATAAGATCGAAGGCTGACGGGGGAAAGGTATTCCATATGGGAATGGCTGCATGCCGAATGATCTTTTGTCGAGGGGCGTGTGAGCGGCTAGCCTGCGCGCATCAATCCATCAAGAGGTGTGTGCGGTGAAACGGGGTGTGGCCTATGCCGGCGTGGCCGGAGCGATGTGGGGAATGGTACTGATGGTGCCGCAGTTGTTGCCGGAGTTCAGCCCGGTGCTGCTCAGCTGCGCACGCTTCGTACTGTTCGGGGTGATTTCGCTGGTGCTTGCCATTCCCCTGCGTCAGGCCTTGCGCAAATTGACCCTGAGCGACCTGTGGATGCTCACGCGGCTATCAGTGATCGGCAACCTGATCTACTTCATTTGCCTGGTGGCCGCGATTCAGCGCCTGGGCGTGGCGCCAGCTTCGCTGATTGTCGGGGTACTGCCCTTGACTATCACCCTGTACGGTCGCCATGACAGCGGCGCAATTGCCTTGTCGCGGCTGGCCGGCCCATTAGGTTTGATCCTCGCCGGCATGCTCTGTATCAACCTGCAAACCTTCGCCGTAGAGCCGGGCGCCATGGCTGACAAGTTTATCGGTGTGCTGTACGCCTTGGGTGCGCTGCTGAGCTGGACCTGGTACGCCGTCCACAACAGCCGCTACCTGAAGCAGTCCGGGCATTTCGACAGCCACCAGTGGTCGGTGTTCTGTGGTGTGGCCACGGGCCTGTTCAGCTTGCTGCTGGTCGCTGCGATCTGGCTGTGGCAACCGGCTCAGTTGCACGTCGAGGCGCCGGCTGGCCGCTGGAGCCTGTTCTGGCTTTACAGCCTGGGCAGCGCCTTGTTTGGCTCGTGGTTGGCCGCCTTGCTGTGGAACGCCGCGTCCAAGCGGATGCCGTTGACCATGAGTGGCCAGTTGATCGTATTCGAAACGCTGTTTGCCCTGCTGTATGCCTTCATCTGGCGGCACAGCGGCCCGAGCGTGCTGGAAGCCGCCGCGATTGTGCTGGTGATTGGCGGCGTGTGCTGGTCGATGCGTCAGCATGAACCCCAGCGGGCGGTAAGCGTTGCCTGAACTGAGGGTGTTGCCGGCTTACAGATTGCCGAGATCGGCTGGGACAATGGGGGATGGTGGCACTCGTGCAGAGCGTGGATTTCCTGCGTGGGCTTTGTTTTTCAGTGCGCGAAGTAGCAAGTGCTGATGGGCCATGGATGGCCCGTCGGCGCGTCCACACGGGAGCGATGGCGTAAGGAAGGAACCCGAAGCGCAGCGTAGGGCCGGATGTCGGGACAGGGCGTTTTGCCCACTTTTGTGCCGTTCAAAAGTGGGTCGCCGTATAGAGGCGAAACCAACCGGTGGTGCCACTTCAGGGAATGGATAAGTTCGCGAGACAGGTGCCACAAATTACAAACCTGTATCGCCCCTGGTTTTTGTCGGTGCTTGCCAAACGCGCGCATTCCTGAGAAAAGGCTGCGGCAATAGCGTACGTACGTTTCAACGAGGACAAGCATGAGCAGCGAACTGCAAATTACCGATATCCAGGTGGGCGAAGGCAAGGCCGTGGTAAAGGGGGCCTTGATCACCACCCAGTACCGCGGCTTTCTCGAAGACGGCACACCGTTCGATTCTTCCTATGAGCGGGGCAAGCCGTTCCAGTGTGTCATCGGCACCGGGCGCGTGATCAAGGGCTGGGACCAGGGCCTGATGGGCATGAAGGTTGGCGGCAAGCGCAAGCTGTTCGTGCCATCTCACCTGGCCTATGGCGCACGCAAGATGGGCCCGGTGATCAAGCCTCACTCGAACCTGGTCTTCGAGATCGAATTGCTGGAAGTACTGACCCGCGACGATTGACCGCGGCCCCAGGCTGGCACGGCCATTACCCACCCGGCTGTGCCAGTGCGTGCCCACTCTACCAGCCATCTGTTTTTAGGTTTCTTGCCCCTCCTTTGAGCTGATTTTTTGTCTGTCTGTAGGACAAGATTGGTAGCATAGTGCTATCGACTTGGTCTCGTTGCTCGCGTCTTCGGACACTGGGTTCTTGCTCGGTCGACGTGTTAATGGACGATTGGCGGCAATGAGTGCAATGACCCTAGATAATTCAGATGTGATGTACAGGTTGCTGGTGCAGGGTGTGGTCGATTATGCGATCTACATGCTAAGCCCAGAGGGTACCGTGGCGAACTGGAACGCCGGTGCCGAACGCGCCAAGGGGTATCGGCAAGAGGAAATAGTCGGTCGGAATTTCGCGTGCTTTTACTCCCCGGAGGAACAGGCCGCAGGTGTGCCTCAGCGAGGGCTTGAGATCGCACGTCGTACGGGCCGCTTCGAGGCCCAGGGTTGGCGTTTTCGCAAAGACGGAAGCGCGTTCTGGGCGAACGTGGTCATCGACGCCATTTACGATGAACAGGGCGCGTTCATCGGCTTCGCCAAGGTCACCCGTGATATCACGGAGTTGCGTAACCGAGAGCAGCAACTGCTCGAGGCCAAGGAGCTGGCTGAACGTTATAGTGAACAGATGGCATCAATGTCGATGTTCCTGGATACCGTGATTGCCAATATCCCCTCCAGCGTTGTGGTTCAAGATGCCGTGACGCGGCAGATCCTGTTGGCCAACCGACAGGCTGAAACACTGTTCGATTGCCCGCACGCGGACATGGTCGGTAAACGCAGTGAGGAATGCCTGGCCCCGCAGATAAGCGAGTATTTTGAGCAACTGGCGGACATAGCCCTGCTGACCGAGGTTGCACACCGTTCTGAGGAGCAGCTTGAGACGCCGCGCGGTGTTCGCACGCTGCGCTCACGAGCACTGAGCATTCACGGCCATGAGTCAGGCAAGCGTTACCTGATGTTGATTGCCGATGACATTACTGAAGAGAACGCGGCCAACGAAAGGATTCGCTTTCTGGCGCATCACGACATCCTGACGGGCTTGCCCAACCGCGTGCAACTGCGCCAGCGGCTGAATGACGCTTTGCTTCTCGATAACCTGAAGTCCTGTGTGACAGCCACCCTTTGTCTGGACCTGGACAACTTCAAGAACGTCAACGACGCCCTCGGGCATCAATACGGCGATGAACTGCTGCGCCAGCTTGCCGAGCGATTGCGCAAGGTGTTGCGTAGCCATGACACCCTGGCCCGTCTGGGTGGGGATGAGTTTGCGGTGATTCTCCCGGGGCTTTCGAAGCCGGCTGATGCGGCGGAAGCTGCTCAACGGCTGATCGAGGCGGTAAAGCCGGAGTTCCTGATCGATGGGCACCGTGTATCAGTGGGCATCAGTGTGGGGATCGCCTTGGCGCCTGGCGATCACAGCACACCGGAAAAACTGCTGCGTTATGCTGATATGGCGTTGTATGAAGCCAAGCGCAATGGGCGTAACTGCCATGAGTTTTTCCGGTTGGACATGGATGAGGCGGCGCGTAACCGGCGCACCATCGAACTGGAACTGCGCGATGCGATTGCCAGCGAACAGTTACAGTTGTACTACCAGCCGATCACCGACCAGGACCACACGCAGGTGGTGGGCTACGAAGCGTTGATGCGTTGGCGTCATCCTGTCAACGGTCAGGTCGGGCCCTTGGATTTCATACCGATTGCCGAAGAGTCCGGCCTGATTCACGAAGTGGGAGCATTGGCGCTGAAGGAGGCGTGCCGCGAGGCCGCCAGTTGGTCGGGGCAACAGACGGTGGCGGTAAACCTGTCACCCATGCAGTTCAGAAACAGCCAGTTCGTCGCGCTGGTCGAGCATGCGCTGAAGAGCTCGGGCCTTGAACCTCATCGGCTGGAACTGGAAATCACCGAATCGGTGTTGTTGGAAAATTCGCTGGGCAACATTGAAGCCCTGCGGCAGATCAAGGCCTTGGGCGTACGTATTGCCCTGGATGATTTTGGTACGGGTTATTCGTCATTGGGCTATCTGCGCTCGTTCCCGTTTGACAGAATCAAGATCGACAAAACCTTTACTCAGGATATGGAGCGCAGCCGTGAGGCGCTGGCCATTGTCAGTGCAATCACAGGTATTGGCAGGAGCCTCGACATCCAGACCACCGCTGAAGGTGTTGAAACCCGTACCCAGTTCAAGGGCCTCGTAGAGCAAGGCTGTTCTCACTTCCAGGGTTATCTGTTTGGCCGGCCTGAGCCTGCCGAGCGGCGCCTGGAGAGCATTTCCTCACTGATCTGACGCAATGGAGACTTATCGCATGGATGCTGTTGTACAGCAGGAACCTACCGGATGCGGCATTGCCGCCTGTGCCGCCCTGGCACAGATTGATTATGGCCAGGCGCGGCAGGTGGCCAATGCGCTGGGTATCTTTGCCGAAGACCGCGCGCTGTGGTCGGACACCCACTATGTTCGCCGTCTGCTCGGCGAACTGGGTATCGTTGTGGCCCCTGAGCAGCACCCTTTTGACGGGTGGGAGGCGTTGCCCGACCGCGCCCTGTTGGCGATCAAGTGGCGGCTGGTGGCTGGCCGGCCTTTTTGGCATTGGGTTGTCTTCGTGCGCGATGCAGAGGGCTGTTTTGTGCTGGACTCAAAAAAAGCCCTCAAGCACAACCGGCGCCAGGATTTCGGGCGCATGAAGCCCAAGTGGTACATCGCCGTGCCACGTTGAGGCTGATGGCCCTTTGCCTGTTCTGTGACCGTTAGTGTGTCAGGGATGTCGAATGGGGGAATTGTTTCCCTTGTTGGCGATCTCGCCAGGTTAGTCGGGCGTGAAACAATACCCTGTGCGGCATTACGGGCAGTTGCCAAGAGGGCAGCGTACGGCCGAGGCAGGGTTCCAGGGTCGTTTTGCATCAGTTAAAGGATGAGTGTTGATGCTTTCGATTTACCACCTCAAACCGCGCTTCCAGCGCGTACTGCGTCCGTTCGTCACCCGCTTGCACCAGCGCGGTGTGACGGCCAATCAGGTCACTGTGACGGCGGCAGTTGTTTCCTTGCTCATTGGGTTGCTGGTGGCACTGTTTGCCAGCCGGGCCTGGCTGTTTGCCCTGATACCGGTGTGGATGTTCCTGCGCATGGCCCTCAATGCCGTGGATGGCATGCTGGCCCGTGAGTTCGGTCAGCAGTCCAGGCTGGGGGCTTACCTCAATGAGCTGTGCGATGTGATCGCCGACAGTGCCTTGTACCTGCCGTTTGCCCTGCTGGTTGGGGTGTCGCCATTGCTGGTGGTGTTGGTGGTGGTGTTGGCCGTGATCAGTGAATACGCCGGGGTACTGGGCCTGATGGTCGGGGCTGAACGCCGTTACGACGGGCCGATGGGCAAGAGTGACCGTGCGTTTGTTTTTGGCGTGCTGGGCGCAGGTGTCGCCAGCGGCCTGTTGAGCAGCGTCTGGATCAACGGCCTGTTGGCCCTGGTATTGGCCCTGCTCGTGTACACCATCGTCAACCGTGTCCGCCAGGGGCTGGCACAGCCTTGCACCTCCATCAATCCAACGGAATGAATCAATTGATGCGCGAAGCCCTGCAGCAGTCCTTCAGTACCCATGACAACGTCAGCCTGTTTTACCGCCACTGGCCGGCGGTTCAGCGCGATGAGGCCGCGCCTCGCCGGGCGCTGGTGCTGTTCCACCGAGGGCATGAACACGGTGGGCGGATGGCTCACCTGGCCGACGAACTGGACCTGCCGGGCTTCGATGTGTTTGCCTGGGATGCACGCGGTCATGGCGAGTCGCCAGGTGCGCGGGGCGACAGCCCTGGCTTTGCCACCAGCGTGCGCGATGTACAGACCTTCATCGAGCATATCCGTGACCAGTACGGTATTGCGGTTGACCACATGGCGGTGGTTGCGCAAAGCGTCGGTGCGGTATTGATCGCGACCTGGGTTCACGACTATGCGCCGCCAATACGTGCACTGGTTCTGGCTTCGCCGGCCTTCAAGGTCAAGCTCTATGTACCGTTTGCCCGTACGGGCCTGAAGCTCATGCGCGCCTGGCGCGGCAACTTCTTCGTCAACAGCTACGTCAAGGCCAAGTTCCTCAGCCATGACCCGCAACGCATTGCCTCTTACGAGAGCGATCCCCTGATTACCCGGCCGATTTCGGTCAACATGCTGCTGGGGCTGTATGACGCCGCCGAGCGGGTGGTGGCTGATGCGCAGTCGATCCAGACACCGACCCAGCTGCTGATCTCCGGTGCCGACTTTGTCGTGCACCGCAAACCGCAGGAGCAGTTCTTCGACCGGCTGGGCAGCGTGTGCAAGGAAAAACACATCCTGCCAGGCTTTTTCCACGACACCCTGGGGGAGCTCGAGCGCGCACAGGCTACCCAGCGTATGCGCCGTTTCATTTTGCACAACTTCGCCGAGCCCATCGTCAGGCCGTCATTGCTCGACGCCGACCAGATCGGCTGGAGCTGCGCCGAGTCCGAAGCCCTGGCCGCACCCTTGCCGCTGAACTCGCCGCGTGAACTGTATTGGCGGGCGACTCGTGCCGGGCTGAAACTGGGTGCCACGCTCAGTGCCGGGGTCAAGCTGGGTTTCGACACCGGCTTCGATTCGGGCAGTACCCTGGACTACGTCTACCGTAACCAGCCCACCGGCAACTCGCCGCTGGGCCGCCTGATCGACCGCAACTACCTGAACGCTATTGGCTGGCGCGGTATCCGTCAGCGCAAGGTGCACGTCGAGGAGCTGTTGCGCCAGGCGATGGCATCGTTGCGTGAACAGCAGCGCCCCGTGCATATCGTCGACATTGCTGCCGGGCATGGTCGCTATATCCTCGAGTCGTTGGAGCAGGGCGCGCAACGGCCTGAGTCGATCCTGCTGCGCGACTACAGCGACCTGAACGTACGTGATGGTTCGTCCCTGATCGAGCAGAAAGGGCTGGGTGATATCGCCCGCTTCGTCAAAGGCGATGCCTTCGACCGCGAGGACCTGGCCGCGCTGGAACCCAAGACCCTGGCCGTGGTTTCCGGGCTCTATGAACTGTTCGCCAGCAATGCCATGGTGAGTGATTCGCTGGCCGGTCTGGCCGCTGCAGTGGAAGAAGGGGGTTACCTGGTGTACACCGGGCAGCCTTGGCACCCGCAACTGGAATTCATTGCCCGCGCCTTGACCAGCCACCGTGAAGGGCAGGCCTGGGTGATGCGTCGGCGCAGCCAGGTTGAAATGGACCAATTGGTTGAACGTGCCGGTTTCCGCAAGGTGACCCAGCGTGTGGACGAGTGGGGTATCTTCACCGTGTCTCTGGCTCAACGGGTGTCGTGATGGCGCCTGTTGAGGCAAGGGAGGCCGGGCTGTGGAAGCGCGGTGTGCTCTGGCTGTTACTGCTCGGGCCACTGTTTTTCGCCAGTTACGGCTTCGCCAACCGGTTTACCGGCCAGCGTGATGATGTTGGCAGCCTGGTCTTTGCCTGGGAACAACACCTGCCGTTATGGCCCTGGACAATCGTGCCTTACTGGTCGATTGACCTGCTGTACGGTTTGTCATTCCTGCTACCGGCCAGTCGCCGCGAAATGGACCGGCATGGTCTGCGGCTGCTCAGTGCGCAGGTGATCTGCATTGCCTGTTTTCTTCTCTGGCCCCTGCGTTTCACCTTCGAGCGCCCGCCACTGGAAGGGACGTTCGGGCTGATGTTCGACCTGCTTATGGGCTTCGATAAACCCTTCAATCAGGCGCCTTCGCTGCACATCACCTTACTGGTCGTGCTCTGGGCCTGCTTTGCCCGGTATGCCCGTGGCGTCTGGCGCGTTCTGTTGCACGGTTGGTTCGTGCTGATTGGTCTGTCGGTCCTGACTACCTGGCAACACCATTTCATTGATGTGCCGACCGGTGTGGCCGCGGGCTTGTTCTGCCTGTGGCTCTGGCCCAGCGAGGGGCAAAGCCCCTTGCGTACGCTGCAACGGGCGACCGACCCGAAACGCCGGCTGTTGGCTGTGCGCTACGGTCTGGGCAGCGCGGTGCTGGTGGCGCTGGCCTTGACCCTGAAAGGCAGCGCACTGTGGCTACTGTGGCCGGCGCTGTCGTTGCTGTTGGTGGCGCTGAACTACGCCCTGTTCGGTGCCGAAGGCTTTCAGAAGCGTGCGGACGGGCGGCTGTCAGCCGCTGCTCAAGGGTTACTGGCGCCTTACCTGCTGGCTGCCTGGGTCAACTCCCGGGTATGGACGCGGCAGCACCCACATCCCGTTCAGGTCGCTGACAACGTCTGGCTTGGGCGAATTCCAGCCGCAGGGCAGGCCCAGCCGTTTGCTGCGATCGTAGACCTGTGTGCGGAATTGCCGGTCGACAGCCGTGGCAAGGCCTATCGCAGCTTCCCGGTGCTCGACCTGACGGCGCCAAGCGCAGCCCGCTGCGAGGCGGCGGCGCAGGCCATCGAGGCCTTGCGCCAGCAGGGGCCGGTACTGGTGTGCTGTGCGCTGGGTTACTCGCGCAGCGCAACGGCAGTGGCGGCCTGGTTGTTGTACACCCGCCGTTGCCGCGACATCGACAGCGCCCTGGCCTGTGTGCGCAAGGCACGACCGCAGGTGGTGCTGGCCCAGGCTCAGCGCCAGGCCCTTATACCTCTTGCAACGGTGGTGTCCGATGGCTACTGAGATGCACCTGAAGCTGGTCGTCAACCTGCTGCGCCGAGGGCGTGACCTGGACCGGTTTTCCACGGTGCTGACGGGGGTGGCGTTGCTTGTCGGGTTGGCGCCGTTGTTTGGGGTTGCACCTTCGTTGTTTGCTGCGCTGCTGGCCGGAGCCTTGCTGTTCTGTGGGTTGGTACAAAAGTACTTCGCCCTGCGGGTTGCCTTGGATGCCGACCTGTTCACCTGCCTGGCACAGCCGCCACAAGCCTTTGACCTGAAGGCCGAGGCCCTTGATAGCGCACTGTACGAGCTGGGCTTGCAGCCCGCGGCAACGGGTTCCAGAAGCCTGCTTGAACGTAGCCGGGGCGCATTGCGCTTGCTTCGGTTCCAGGCGTTATGGGTGTGTGCGCAATGCCTGATCGTGTTCCTGGCGTGCCTGTGCATGCCGTGGCTTTCCCTCATCGCGTAAGGAATTCTCGATGCTTGTTTCTCTGGTTGCCTTCGCCATAACCTCCGGTGCGCGGCTGCTGACCGGCGCACGTGCACTGTGGCTGGGGTGTAGCCCTGAGCCGGTGCAACGTATCTATTTTGCCAACCACAGCAGTCACGGTGACTTCGTGCTGTTCTGGGCCTCGCTGCCCGCCCATTTGCGTCAGCGTACCCGCCCTGTGGCCGGTGCCGATTACTGGCTAACCGGGCGGTTGCGGCGTTTCCTGATCCAGCGGGTGTTCAACGGCGTGCTGATTGACCGCCAGCATGCGCTTCCAGATAGCCAGCCGTTGCAGGCGATGCTTGATGCGCTGGAGCAGGGTGACTCACTGATCCTGTTCCCTGAGGGCACGCGCAACCTTAGCGATGAAACCTTGCTGCCGTTCAAAAGTGGCCTGTACCACCTGGCGCGGCAACGGCCAGACATCGAGATCATTCCGGTGTGGATCGCCAACCTCAACCGTGTGATGCCCAAAGGCCGGGTGTTGCCGTTGCCACTGTTATGCACCTTGAACTTCGGCGAACCGATTTCGCTGGCGGCGGATGAGAGCAAGGCCATGTTCCTTGAACGATCACGGGACGCCTTGTTGGCCCTGGCAAAGGAGGGGGTCTGAAATGGACAGCACAACACTGCAACTGTTTGCCGGTATTGGCGGCATTCTGGTCCTGGCCACGGTCGTCGGCCAACTCCTGAAATGGCGGGCTTCGGCACCGAACCCGGTGATCGACAACCTTAATGCCCGCATCAATGCCTGGTGGGTGATGGTCGCGGTGATCGGCATCGCCTTCATGATCGGTCAGGTCGGCGTGATCCTGCTGTTCTATGGCGTGTCGTTCTATGCCCTGCGCGAGTTCATGACCCTGACGCCTACCCGGCGAAGCGACTATCCGGCGCTGGTGGCCGCGTTCTACTTTGCCTTGCCGGTGCAGTACCTGTTGATCGGGATGGACTGGTACGGGCTGTTCTCGATCTTCATCCCGGTCTACCTGTTCCTGCTGATGCCGATCCTGTCGTCACTGGGCGGCGACACCACGCACTTTCTGGAGCGCACCTCGAAAGTCCAATGGGGCCTGACGATTGCGGTCTACTGCGTGTCCGCCGTGCCCGCGTTGCTGACCCTGGATATTCCAGGCTATGAGGGGCGCAACCTGTTGCTGATCGCCTGGCTGATCCTGGTGGTGCAGCTGTCGGACGTGTTGCAGTACGTCTGCGGCAAGCTGTGGGGCAAGCACAAGATTGCGCCCAACCTGTCGCCGTCGAAAACCACCGAGGGCTTCTTCGGCGGCATCGCGCTGGCGACCCTGATCGGTGCGGCGCTGTACTGGATTACCCCGTTTGCGCCCTGGCAGGCCGCGCTGCTTGCGTTGGTGGTGTGCCTGCTGGGCTTTGCCGGTGGCCTGGTGATGTCGGCCATCAAGCGTGATCGTGGCGTCAAGGACTGGGGGCACATGATCGAAGGCCACGGCGGCATGCTCGACCGGCTGGATTCCGTCTGTTTTGCCGCCCCGGTGTTTTTCCACCTGGTGCGCTACGGCTGGAGTTGAACCGGCCATTGGCCATTCAATTCATCGGCGGTAAACGGCGCTTGACCGGGGTCTTCTTGACGATGGCGGTGTTGGTCTCGGCATGGCTGTTGAGGCGGTCGAGCAGGGTGTCGAGTTGCTCCATCGAGCGCACATGCAGGCGGGCAATGAAGCAGTCGTCCCCCGTGACCTTGTCGCATTCAGTGAATTCGGGGATGGCCTGGATCTGCCGTTCGACCTCCTGCAACTGACCGGGCAGAGGGCGGATACGTACGATGGCCTGCAACTGGTAGCCAAAACTGCGTGGGTCGACATCCACCGTATAGCCCTTCAGTACGCCGCGCTCTTCCAGGCGGCGCAGGCGCTCACTGACACTCGGCGCCGACAGCCCGCTGAGCTGGGCCAGGGCCTTGAGCGAGCGTCGAGAGTCTTCCATCAGGGCGTTGATCAGCAGTTGGTCGATGTCGTCAGTCATATCCGCCTCGTTAGGCAAAAAGGAAAAAGTGCCTTGATAAAAAAGGTTAACGCCAAGTTTAGCCTGCTTTTTCCGCTGGAATGGCCACCTCGGCGCTCGTCATACTTTGTCCATCGTATCGGAGGTGAGTGATGGACAGTTCAATACGTCGTGGGTCGCTGGAAATGGTCGCCGCCATGTTGATTTCGGGGACCATCGGTTGGTTTGTGCTGGTGTCCGGGCAACCGGTGCTGGATGTCGTGTTCTGGCGTTGCGTGTTCGGTGCCGGCACCTTGCTGGTGATTTGCGCGCTGTTCGGTTTCCTGCGCCCGGGTATCCTCAGTCGGGCTACCTTCGCCTTGGCGGTGCTCAGTGGCGTGGCCATCGTCGGCAACTGGGTGTTGCTGTTCGCCTCCTATTCGCGGGCGTCGATTGCCATTGGTACAGCGGTGTACAACGTCCAGCCGTTCATGCTGGTGGCACTGGCTGCAGTGTTTCTCGGCGAGAAAATTACCCTGCCGAAAGTGTTCTGGTTGAGCATTGCCTTTGCCGGCATGCTGGCGATTGTCAGCGCTCATGGCGCTCAGCAAGGTTCGGGGGAAGACTACCTGGCGGGGATTGGCCTGGCCTTGGGGGCAGCATTCTTGTATGCCGTCGCCGCGTTGATCATCAAGCGTCTGAGCGGCACGCCACCGCACCTGATCGCGTTGATTCAGGTCGGCACCGGCGTGTTGCTGCTGGCGCCCTGGGCCAACACCAGCGGGTTGCCGCACGAAGCGAGCGAGCTGGCCAGCCTGGTGACATTGGGCATGGTTCACACCGGGCTGATGTACGTGCTGCTGTACGGCGCCATTCAAAAACTGCCAACCGCCCTGACTGGCGCCTTGTCGTTCATCTACCCGATTGCGGCGATCTTCGTCGACTGGCTGGCCTTTGACCATCGCCTGAGCCTGCTGCAGTGGCTAGGTGTCGCCGCGATCTTGCTGGCGGCGGCCGGTATGCAGCAGGGCTGGTGGTTCAAGCCGGCAAGGCCTGCGCCCAGGGTGGGGGAGTCGGGTTAGAATAGGCCGCTTTACAGCCTCGATCCTTGCCATGACTTCTGTTATCGACACCCTGCGCGAACACCTGCTCGACGCCCTCAACCCCGCTCCGGCGGAAACCCGGCGCCTGTTCCATGGCCGCGGTCGCTGCTGGCCGGGGCTTGAGCAGATCACCGTCGACTGGTTGCAGGGCGTGTTGTTGGTGTCATTGTTTCGCGAACCGCCTGAGGGCCAGTTGCCGGCCCTCGAGCAGATGCTGCTGGCGCTGGCGGCAGGCCCGCAGTGGCCCGGGCAGGCGATTCTGATTCAACACCGCTATCTGCCGGACAGCCCGGGGCATTGGTTGCTGGGTACACCGAGCGAGCATTGGCTGATCGACGAAGACGGCCTGCGCTACAAGCTCGACCTGGGCCTGAAGCAGAACACCGGGCTGTTTCTCGACATGCGCCATGGCCGTCGTTGGGTACGTGAACAGGCGGCGGGCAAGCGCGTCTTGAACCTGTTTGCCTATACCTGCGGCTTTTCCGTGGCGGCGATTGCCGGTGGCGCCGAACAGGTGGTCAACCTCGACATGGCCAAGGCCGCCTTGAGCCGTGGGCGCGAGAACCACCGGTTGAATGAGCATGAACTGGCGCGGGTAAGCTTCCTCGGCCACGAGTTGTTCAAGTCCTGGGGCAAGGTGCGCAAGGGCGGCCCCTATGACCTGATCATCATCGACCCGCCGACCTTCCAGCGTGGCAGCTTTGTCCTGACCCACGACTACAGCAAGATCCTGCGCCGCTTGCCGGAACTGCTGACGGAGCAGGGCGTGGTGCTGGCGTGCGTCAACGACCCGGCCATTGGCCCTGAGTTTCTCATCGAGGGCATGGCCGCCGAAGCGCCACAACTGCATTTCGTCGAGCGCCTGAGCAACCCGCCGGAGTTTCCCGACAACGATCCGGCGGGTGGCCTCAAGGCACTGGTGTTTACCCGAGGCGTCTAGTGGTTTTGCGCGTCACGGTGCGCGTTCAGGTTGTGGCTTTCGATGCCGTCGAGCACGGCATCGACCAGCCCTTTGGCCATTTGCACGGAATGCAGCGTGCTCCAGGCAAAGCCACGGCCCGTTTCGTCGGTGTACTGCACGGCCTGAGGGCACGTATCGATGGCGCACTTGAGGAAAAGCGCCGCATGGACCAGTGCGTCTTCAGCACTGATGCCCGGTCGCACGGTAAACAACGGCGGGTGGCCTTCGCACTCGCCAAAGGTGGTTTCGGCTGTTTTGGCGAAAAGAAACGCGGGGGGATCGGGGACGATTTTTTTCACGATGAACTCCTGTATTGAACTGGAGCTACCACCTGAATCGTCGCCAAACGAAAGGGTGGCAGCTGTACGCAGGTTGGCGAACCGGTCAACACAGGAAATCCGGCAGGGCCGAAGCCCTCCCGCGCACAGCCACCATAAAAACGACGCAGACGTCTAACACGCCAACCATCGAAATCGGGGCATCTCTGCATATATTCCCGGGTCGCCAAACCCGATCGCTGAAACGTCAGCGACCGTTCGAGACTACGTGCGAAGCGCTTCCCCGTGCAATCACTCGAGGTGGACAGAGGTTGTAGGATAATTCCTATGGCTGGGTTCAGCCAATAAGGTGAGAGGGTATATGCGCACCCTGTTGGAGTTGGCTTGCCAAAGCCATCGCAGGCAAGCCAGCTCCAACAGAGATTGTAGGAGCGGGTCTTGCCCGCGATGCAGGCGCCGCGAACTCACTGGCACCCCACCGACGCCATCGCAGGCAAGCCAGCTCCAACAGGGATTGTAGGAGCCGGGCCTGCCCGCGATGCAGGCCCGCGAACTCATTGGCACCCCACCGAAACCATCGCAGGCAAGCCAGCTCCAACAGAGATTGTAGGAGCGGGTCTTGCCCGCGATGCAGGCGCCGCGAACTTGCAGGCAAGCCTGCTCACACAGAATGCAGTGTTCTTCGCTTACTGCCCGGTGTAGATCTGGTCGAAGACGCCGCCGTCATTGAAGTGGGTCTTTTGCACGGTACGCCAGTCACCGAAGGTCTTTTCTACCGAGAGGAAGTCGACTTTCGGGAAGCGGTCGGTGTATTTGGCCAGTACGGCAGGGTCGCGTGGACGCAGGTAGTTGTTGGCGGCGATTTCCTGGGCCTCGGGCGACCACAGGTACTTCAGGTACTCTTCGGCGGCGGCACGGCTGCCTTTCTTGTCGACCACTTTGTCGACCACGCTCACCGGTGGCTCGGCTTCGGCGGAAACGCTCGGGTAGATCACTTCAAACTGATCGCGCCCAAACTCCCGGGCAATCATCTCGGCTTCGTTCTCGAAGGTTACCAGCACGTCGCCAATCTGGTTGGTCATGAAGGTGGTGGTGGCGGCACGGCCGCCGGTGTCGAGCACTGGCGCCTGTTTGAACAGTTTGCCGACAAAGGCCTTGGCCTTGTTCTCGTCACCACCGTTCTTCAGCACATAGCCCCAGGCCGAAAGGTAGGTGTAGCGGCCGTTGCCCGAGGTTTTCGGGTTAGGCACGATGACCTGTACGCCGTCCTTGAGCAGGTCTGGCCAGTCTTTCAGGGCTTTCGGGTTGCCTTTGCGGACGATGAACACGGTGGCCGAGGTGAAGGGCGCACTGTTGTTCGGCAGGCGGGTCACCCAGTTGTCCGGGACCAGTTTGCCGTTGTCGGCCAAGGCGTTGATGTCGGTGGCCATGTTCATGGTGATGACATCGGCAGGCAGGCCGTCGATCACCGAGCGTGCTTGTTTGCTCGAGCCGCCGAAGGACATCTGTACGGCGATTTTCTCTTTGTGCTCGGCTTCCCAGTGCTTCTGGAAGGCGCTGTTGTAGTCCTTGTAGAAGTCGCGCATCACGTCATAGGAGACGTTGAGCAGGGGTGGCGCGGCCTGGGCCAGGTTGCCCAAGGCCAGGCCTGCGGCGAGAAGCGAGGCACTGAAGAGTTTTTTCACTGCGCATTCCTTGTTCTAGTGGGGTTAGCGGCATTATGCCCGCGACTATAGCGGTTCGCCCTTAGTCGATAAAAGATTAAAAAGTGATTTGTTTATTCGCTTTTCTTGAACAGCGCGTTGCCACAGCGTGAGCAGAATGCGGCGCTGTTTTCATGGCTGTCCTTGCGGCATACCGGGCAGGGGTGCTGCAGCTTTTCACCGCGCATGGCGTTGGCCAGCTCGGCAGTGAAGATGCCGGTGGGCACGGCAATGATCGAGTAACCGGCAATCATCACCAGTGATGAGAGCATCTGCCCTAAAGGGGTCTTCGGCACGATATCGCCGTAGCCGACGGTGGTCAGTGTGACGATGGCCCAGTAGATGCCTTTCGGGATGCTGGTAAAGCCACGGTCCGGCCCTTCAATCACGTACATCAGGGTGCCGAACACCGTTACCAGGGTCGACACGCTGAGCAGGAACACGATGATCTTCTGGCGGCTGCCTTGCAGGGCCGCGAGCAGGTAGTTGGCCTGCTTGAGATAGGGCATCAGTTTGAGCACCCGGAAAATCCGCAGCATTCGGATCACCCGGACAATCAACAGGTACTGCGCATCGCTGTAGTACAGGGCAATGATGCCAGGCACGATCGCCAGCAGGTCTACCAGGCCGTAGAAGCTGAAGGCATAGCGCAGCGGTTTGGGCGAGCAGTACAGGCGCAGAATGTATTCGACCAGGAAAATCGCGGTGAAGCCCCACTCGAGCGTCGTCAGCAGCCCAACGTAGTCGCGGTGTATCTCGTCGATGCTGTCCAGTACCACGGTGACCAGGCTGGCGAGGACGATCAGCAGCAGGATGCTGTCGAAGCGCCGGCCCGCGCGGGTGTCGGTTTGGAAAACAATGATATAGAGCCGCTCTCGCCAGCTCACAGGGGTGTCCATAGGCTCGTTCCGGTAATTAACGGAGCAGAGCCTAGGGGTTGGGTCTTAGCTGTGCAAGCGACGTGAGCCGTGGGTAAGCGGCTGGCGCACTGCACGAATACCGATATGCAGCAGCCAGCACGCCAGCACGAAGGGTGCAGTCAGGCCCGGTATAGCGAGGTGGGTGAAGCCCGGTTGCAGCAGAATCGCCAGGGCAATGGCCAGCAGTGGGCGCCAGGGCTGGCTTCGGGTTTGGCTGAAGGCGAGCGCGGCGAGTGCGGCGTTGAAGCCATAGAGGCCATTGAAGGCCGCATGGGGTTCACCACCAGCAAGCATTGCCACGCTGCCGCCGAGGGCTGAGCCGAGCAGGGCCCAGGCTGCGGCGTAACGGTTGGCGATCAGCAGGCCGAGGGCAATCAGCAGGCCGGCCAGAGGCTGGTCGAGCAGGAAGATCTGGCCCATGCCACGGGCGAGGGCGAACAACGGGTTGCTATCGACCGCTGTGTTGCTCACGGCCGGCTCGCTAAGCGCCAGTGTCGCCCAGCCGAGCAGTACGAACGGTGCGGTATAGGCCGGCAGCCAGCTGTTGGGGCCCGCGCGCTTGAGCCACTGGTGGACGAGTATGCTGCTCATGCCGCCTGCGGCAATGATCAGCGGCGGCAGGATTGCCGTCCAGGGCAACGCGTGGCTGAGCAGTAGGCCAATCAGGACGCCGTTGTAGCTGTACAGGCCCGCTTGGCGGTCGCTGCGGGTGTAGCCACGGCGCTGGGCAGTGAGCAGCCCGGCCAGCGCTCCCAGCAAGGCGCCGCCGATCAGGTCGGGGGCCGTCAGCAGGATGGCCAGCAGGCAGAACAGGCCGCACAGCGGATTGCGCTGCAGCAGTACCTGGCTGAAGCCGTTGAGCAAGGCCGTGGCCCAGTCGGGGCACGGGTTCACGAAATTCTTGGTGTACATGGCAGTCGGTCTGGGGTGAAACGTATTTTGGGGTTGCTCTATCGCAGACAAGCCTCGCAGGCAAGCCAGCGCCAACACACAGGTAGGCGCTGGCTTGCCTGCGATTTGTTGTCAGATCAGTGTTTCGATCCGCAGTGAGTTAGTTGATCCTGGCTTGCCGAAAGGCACACCGGCGGTAATCAACAGGGTGTCGCCACGCTCGGCCATACCCTGCGCCTGGGCGATTTCCAATGCGGTGGAGCAGACTTCGTCAACCTGGCGCAAGCGGTCGTTGACCACCGAATGCACGCCCCAGGCAACGGTCAGGCGGCGTGCGGTGTTCAGGTTCGGGGTCAGGTTGAGGATCGGTGAGCGTGGCCGTTCGCGGGCCGTGCGCAGGGTCGAGTTGCCCGACTCGCTGTAGTTCACCAGGACGGCAATCGGCAGGATGCTGCTGATGCGCCGGATTGCGCAGCTGATGGCGTCGGACACGGTCGCCTCGGCCTGGGGCCGGCCAACATCAAGCTGGGCCTGGTAGTCCGGGCCGCTTTCCACCTGGCGGATGATCTTGCTCATCATCTGCACGGCTTCGAGTGGGTAGTCGCCCGATGCGGTCTCGGCGGAGAGCATCACCGCATCGGCGCCTTCGGCTACCGCATTGGCAACGTCGGTGACTTCTGCACGGGTCGGTGCCGGAGAGAAGCGCATCGACTCGAGCATCTGCGTGGCCACAACCACGGGTTTGCCCAGTTGTCGGCAGGTGCCGATGATGCGTTTCTGGATGTGCGGCACGCTTTCGGCGGGCACTTCTACACCCAGGTCTCCCCGGGCAACCATGATCGCGTCACTCAGTTCGGCGATGGCCTGCAGTTGGGTGACTGCCGAGGGCTTTTCGATCTTGGCCATCAGGTAGGCGCGGTCGCCGATCAGTTCGCGGGCTTCGCGGATGTCCTCGGGACGCTGTACGAACGACAGGGCCACCCAGTCCACACCCAGGTCGAGGCCGAAGGCCAGGTCGCGGCGGTCTTTGGCGGTCAGCGGGCTCAGGTCCAGCACGGCCTGTGGCACGTTGACGCCTTTACGGTCGGACAACTCGCCACCGTTGAGCACTTGGGTTTCGATGGCGTCGGCGTGCTTGGCGGTCACTTGCAGACGCAATCTGCCGTCGTCGACCAGCAGGTCCATGCCCGGCTCCAGCGCGGCGATGATTTCCGGGTGTGGAAGGTTGACCCGGCGTTGATCGCCCGGGGTTGGGTCCAGATCCAGGCGCAGGGCCTGGCCGCGTTGCAGCTGGACCTTGCCTTCGGCAAAGCGGCCAACGCGCAGTTTGGGGCCCTGCAGGTCCATGAGGATGCCCAGCGGGTAGTTCAGTTGTTGCTCGACTTCGCGGATCCACTGGTAGCGTTGGGCGTGGTCGGCATGTTCACCGTGGCTGAAGTTGAGACGGAAGATATTCACCCCGGCCTCGACCAGTTGACGAATGTCGTCGATGCCATTGGTCGCAGGGCCGAGGGTGGCGAGGATTTTGACTTTTTTGTCAGGTGTCATGTTGGGCAGTCTCAAGAATCAGGATGGCGCGGAAGTCGTTGACGTTGGTCCGGGTCGGTTCGGTAACGATCAAGGCATCGAGCGCTGCGAAGTAGCCGTAGCCGTTGTTGTTGTCCAGCTCGTCGGCAGCCGACAGGCCCAGGGCTTCGGCGCGGGCATAGCTGTCGGGGGTCATGAAGGCCCCGGCGTTGTCTTCCGAGCCGTCGATGCCGTCGGTGTCGCCCGCCAAGGCGTAGACGCCAGGCAAGCCCTTCAGGCTTTCGGTCAGGCTCAGGAGGAATTCGGCATTGCGCCCGCCACGGCCATTGCCGCGCACGGTCACGGTGGTTTCACCGCCAGAGAGGATCACGCACGGTGCCGGCAATGGCTGACCATGCTGGACGATCTGCCGGGCGATACCGGCGTGAACCTTGGCCACTTCCCGCGACTCGCCTTCAAGGTCGCCTAGGATCAGTGGGTTGAAACCGGCCTGGCGGGCTTTGACCGCGGCCGCTTCCAGCGACTGCTGGGGGCGCGCGATCAACTGGAAGTGGCTGCGGGCCAAGGCGGGGTCACCGGCTTTGACGGTTTCCGAGGCGGGGTTGTTCAGCCAGTCGATGACCGCGGCCGGTGCCTGGATGTTGTAGCGTTTGAGAATCGCCAGCGCTTCTGCCGAGGTGCTGGGGTCGGCCACGGTGGGGCCGGAGGCGATGACCGTGGCCAGATCGCCCGGTACATCGGAAATCGCATAGGTGTACACCGTGGCCGGCCAGCAGGCCTTGGCCAGGCGGCCACCCTTGATCGCCGAGAGGTGCTTGCGCACGCAGTTCATCTCGCCAATGGTGGCGCCGGATTTGAGCAGGGCCTTGTTGATCTGTTGCTTGTCGGCCAGGGTCAGGCCGTCTGCTGGCAGTGCGAGCAGGGCCGAACCACCGCCAGACAGGAGGAATATCACCCGGTCGTCGGCACTCAGGTCACTGACCATCGCCAGCACACGCTTGGCCACTGCCAGGCCGGCGGCATCGGGTACCGGGTGGGCGGCTTCGACTACTTCGATTTTCGAGCAATTGGCGCCATGGCCGTAACGGGTGACGACCAGGCCTGAGACGTCGCCTTGCCAGTTTTTTTCGACCACTTCGGCCATGGCGGCTGCGGCTTTGCCAGCGCCGATGACGATGACGCGACCGCTGCGATCGCTGGGCAGGTGGGGCTCAAGGACATGGCGCGGGTGGGCGGCTTCGATGGCCGTGGCGAACAGTTCGCGCAGAAAGTGTTGCGGATCGACCGACATGGCAGGCTCCCAATCGTGTTGTTCTGTGTCTGTCTGAGAGGGCGGTGTCGTCTGCAATCGCCGCCAGGGCCGGCGCAGGTAGGGCGGCCTTGGCGGCGGTGAGGGCCGTAGTGACGACACCTCATCTCACGGTAGAGCAGGTCTTACTTGTCGCCACGGATCGAGAAGTTGGCCATGTGCTCCAGGCCTTTGATCAGTGCCGAATGGTCCCAGTTTGCACCACCGATGGCGGCACAGGTGCTGAACACCTGTTGGGCGTTGGCAGTGTTGGGCAGGTTGATCGACAGCTCTTTGGCGCCTTGCAGGGCCAGGTTCAGGTCTTTCTGGTGCAGGCTGATGCGGAAGCCTGGATCGAAGGTGCCCTTGATCATGCGCTCGCCATGCACTTCGAGGATCTTCGAGGAAGCAAAACCGCCCATCAGCGCTTCACGCACCTTGGCAGGGTCTGCGCCGTTCTTGGCGGCGAACAGCAGCGCTTCGGCAACGGCCTGGATGTTCAGGGCGACGATGATCTGGTTGGCAACCTTGGCGGTCTGGCCGTCACCGTTGCCGCCGACGCGGGTGATGTTCTTGCCCATGGCCTGGAACAGTGGCAGAGCGCGCTCGAAGGCATTCGGGCAACCGCCGACCATGATGCTCAGGGTCGCGGCTTTGGCACCGACTTCGCCGCCGGAGACCGGTGCGTCGAGGTAGGTGGCGCCGGTGGCCTTGATTTTTTCTGCGAAGACTTTGGTTGCGGTCGGCGAGATCGAGCTCATGTCGATGACGACTTTGTTCGGGCCAACACCCTGAGCTACGCCGTTTTCGCCGAACAGGACGGCTTCGACCTGCGGGGTGTCCGGCACCATGACGATGATGAATTCAGCTTCCTGAGCCACTTCTTTCGGGTTGGCCAGGGCGACGGCGCCAGCGGCGAGCAGTTCAGCCGGGGCCGCGTCGTGGTGGGTGGAGACGAACAGGCTGTGGCCCGCTTTCTGAAGGTTCTGAGCCATTGGGCGGCCCATGATACCTGTGCCGATAAATCCGATTTTAGCCATGAGAAATGCCTCTTGTAGTTGTATGCATACGGCCGGCGCGCAGCGCCCCTGGGGCGTGAGTGCGCGTTAGAGTGCGTTGTGGGTCTTCAGCCAGACCAGGCCTGCTTCAGTGGTGGTCAGTGGCTTGTACTCAGCGCCGACCCAGCCCTGGTAGCCAATACGGTCCAGGTGCTCGAACAGGAAGCGGTAGTTGATTTCACCGGTACCCGGTTCGTGACGGCCCGGGTTGTCGGCCAACTGGATGTGGTTGATGCGCGACAGGTGGGTTTCCATCGTGCGCGCCAGGTCACCTTCCATGATCTGCATGTGGTAGATGTCGTACTGCAGGAACAGGTTGCTGCTGCCCACGGCGTCCTGGATTTCCAGCGCCTGTTGGGTGGTGTTCAGGTAAAAGCCGGGGATGTCGCGGGTGTTGATCATCTCCATCACCAGCTTGATGCCCTCGGCCTGGAGCTTGTCGGCCGCGTACTTCAGGTTGTCGATGAAGGTTTTCTTCACCGTGGCGCAATCCGGGCCTTGTGGGCGAATGCCGGCCAGGCAGTTGACCTGGGTGTTGCCCAGTACCTTGGCGTAAGCGATGGCCAGGTCGACACCGGCACGGAATTCTTCAACACGGCCCGGGTCGCAGGCGATTCCGCGGTCACCCTTGGCCCAGTCGCCGGCCGGCAGGTTGAACAGCACCTGGGTCAGGCCGTTGGCGTCCAGTTGCTGCTTGATTTCAGCCGAGCTGTAATCGTACGGGAACAGGTATTCGACCCCGGTGAACCCGGCATCGGCGGCCGCTTTGAAGCGGTCGAGGAAGTCCTGTTCGGTGAACAGCATGGATAGGTTGGCGGCGAAACGTGGCATGGTTGTCTCCTTGCAAAGTAAGGGCCCGCTGCCGCGAGGGCAGGGGCCGCTTGTGCGATCAGTCGAGCAGCGAAATCGCAGTCGGTGCATCGTTGCCGACCAGCGCCAGGTCTTCGAATTCGTTGACGGCGTTGATTTCGGTACCCATGGAAATATTGGTCACACGCTCGAGAATCACCTCGACCACAACCGGTACCCGGAACTCTTCGGCCATCTTCTGGGCCTTGAGCAGGGCCGGCGCGATCTCGCCCGGCTCAAAGACGCGGATCGCCTTGCAACCCAAGCCTTGAACCACGGCAACGTGGTCAACACCGTAGCCGTTGAGCTCCGGCGCGTTGAGGTTCTCGAACGCCAGCTGTACACAGTAATCCATCTCGAAGCCACGTTGGGCCTGACGGATCAGCCCCAGGTAGGAGTTGTTCACCAGCACGTGGACGTAAGGCAGATTGAACTGCGCGCCGACGGCCAGTTCTTCGATCATGAACTGGAAGTCATAGTCGCCGGACAGTGCGACCACCTTGCGGGTCGGATCAGCCTTGACCACACCCAGCGCGGCCGGAATGGTCCAGCCCAGTGGGCCGGCCTGGCCACAGTTGATCCAGTGACGTGGCTTGTAGACGTGAAGGAACTGGGCGCCGGCGATCTGCGACAGACCGATGGTGCTGACGTAGCAGGTGTCTTTGCCGAACACCTGGTTCATTTCCTCGTATACGCGCTGTGGCTTGACCGGCACGTTGTCGAAGTGGGTCTTGCGGTGCAGGCTGGCTTTGCGCTGTTGGCAGTCTTTCAGCCACTCGCCACGGCACTTGAGCTTGCCGGCGGCTTTCCACTCGCGGGCCACTTCCAGGAACATGTCCAGCGCGGCGCCCGCGTCCGAGACGATACCCAGGTCCGGGTTGAACACGCGGCCGATCTGGGTGGGCTCGATGTCGACGTGGATGAAACGACGACCTTCGGTGTAGACGTCCACGGAACCGGTGTGGCGGTTGGCCCAGCGGTTACCGATACCCAGCACCATGTCGGATTTCAGCAGGGTGGCGTTGCCGTAGCGGTGCGAGGTCTGCAAACCGACCATGCCGACCATCTGTGGGTGATCGTCAGGGATGATGCCCCAGCCCATCAGGGTTGGAATCACGGGAATGCCGGTCAGTTCAGCGAACTCGACCAGTTTCTCGCTGGCGTCGGCGTTGATGATGCCGCCACCGGCGACCAGCAGTGGGCGCTCAGCGCTGTCGAGCATGGCCAGGGCCTTCTCGATCTGCACGCGGTTGGCCGCAGGCTTGTGCACGGGCAGTGGCTGGTAGGCCTCGATGTCGAATTCAATTTCGGCCATCTGCACGTCGAACGGCAAGTCGATCAGTACCGGGCCTGGGCGACCGGAACGCATTTCATAGAAGGCTTTCTGGAAGGCGTAAGGCACTTGGCCGGGTTCCAGAACGGTGGTCGCCCACTTGGTCACCGGCTTGACGATGTTGGTGATGTCGACGGCCTGGAAGTCTTCCTTGTGCAGGCGTGCGCGAGGTGCCTGGCCGGTGATGCAGAGGATCGGGATCGAGTCTGCCGAGGCGCTGTACAGGCCGGTGACCATGTCAGTACCGGCTGGGCCGGAGGTGCCGATGCACACGCCGATGTTGCCGGCCTTGGTACGGGTGTAGCCCTCGGCCATGTGCGAGGCGCCTTCAACGTGGCGAGCGAGGACGTGATCGATACCGCCGACTTTTTTCAACGCCGAGTACAGCGGGTTGATCGCTGCGCCCGGGATGCCAAAAGCGGTTTCAACACCTTCGCGGCGCATCACCAGAACGGCTGCATCAATTGCTCTCATTTTGCTCATGGTTTTGTGCCTCATTGGTTTTGTAATTGTATACAAATGGCTTTGCGTCAGAGTGTATTCACGGTATGTGGCTCTGGTCAATCCATTTTCATCGGCTGCCAGTGCTTTGCTCGTCGTGCCGCTAGAAAAGGCATTTTGTCCGATTGTGATCATCTGGCGAAAATTATTGTATACAAAAATATTCTCCATTGTGTTCTATTTGTCGTATTGGATTTTCACTTGCCCCTCTGGGCTTCTAACAACAAGAGGACCTGTCCATGAACGCTCTGACCTTGAAAGTCGCTGTCAGCCTGGTAAACGGCGCCATTGCCGCCGGGCGCAAGATCTCTGCTGCACCTTTGACCATTGCGGTGCTCGACAGCGGTGGTCATCTGCTGGCCCTGCAACGTGAAGACGGTGCCAGCCTGCTGCGTCCGCAGGTGGCAATGGGTAAAGCCTGGGGCGCCATTGCCCTGGGCAAGGGCTCGCGCTTGCTGGCGCTGGACGCGCAGCAGCGCCCGGCGTTTTTCGCGGCGCTCAATGGCCTGGGCCAGGGCGCCGTGGTTCCGGCGCCGGGTGGGGTGCTGATCCGTGATCAGAGGGGTGTGGTGCTGGGAGCGATCGGTATCAGTGGTGATACCTCGGACATCGACGAACAGTGCGCGATCAGTGCGATCGAGGAGGTAGGGCTGACCGCGGATGCGGGCGTGGCAGCCTGAGGGTAGCGGCGGGTTGTCAGCGCGTGCGCGGCGCTCGTCTGGTGAACTGCTCCCAGATCAACCGGTGGTATGGGCGTCGGGGGCGCAGCCCTTGAGTACCAGGCGAATGATGGTCTGTGCCGCGGCCTCATAGTCGGCATCGTCCAGCTTGGCTTTGCCGGTGACGACGGAGATCTGCCAGTCGAAATCGGCGTAGGTCTGGGTTGCGGCCCAGATGCTGAACATCAGGTGGTGTGGGTCGAGCGGGGCGATCTGGCCGCGGTCGATCCAGCGCTGAATGCACGCGATGTTGTGCCGGGCCTGCAGGTTGAGTTGTTCAACCTGTGTCGGGCTCAGGTGCGGCGCACCGTGCATGATTTCACTGGCGAAGACCTTGGAGGCAAAGGGCAGGTCGCGTGATATGCGGATTTTTGAGCGAATGTAGGCGCTCAGCACCTCCTCAGGCTCACCCTCGGCATTAAACGGGGTGGAGGCCTGCATGATCGGCTCGATGATGCTTTCCAGCACCTCGCGGTAGAGGTTTTCCTTGGACTTGAAGTAGTAGTAGACGTTGGGCTTGGGTAGCCCGGCCTTGGCCGCGATGTCGCTGGTCTTGGTGGCGGCGAAGCCCTTTTCGGCGAATTCTTCGCTGGCTGCGCGCAGGATCAGCTCTTTGTTGCGCTCGCGAATGCTGCTCATGATTGGCGCTGTTCCTTGTGTCGGGCCGCAGGCGGCCCAGGCCTGGGCAGGCGGTGGCGCATGGTAGCACCGGGTTTGCGCGAGGCTCAAGGCTGCCACTTTCACGCACAGTCACGCTATGCTTTGGGCCTTTCAACTCTCTGGATACGCAAGCATGGCAGGAAGCAGTCTACTGGTGCTGATCGACGATATCGCCACCGTATTGGACGATGTCTCGGTGATGACCAAGGTAGCGGCGAAAAAGACCGCCGGGGTTTTGGGTGACGATCTGGCGCTCAATGCTCAGCAGGTCAGTGGCGTACGCGCCGACCGGGAGTTGCCCGTGGTATGGGCCGTGGCCAAGGGCTCGCTACTGAACAAGGTGATTCTGGTGCCTGCGGCGTTGGCAATCAGCGCCTTCATCCCGTGGGCGGTGACCCCATTGTTGATGGTCGGTGGCGCCTACTTGTGTTTTGAGGGGTTCGAGAAGCTGGCGCATAAATTTCTTCACAGTGCAGCCGAGGACGATGCCGGGCATGCCGCCCTGAGTGAAGCGGTGGCCGACCCGTCAGTCGACCTGGTGGCCTATGAGAAGGACAAGATCAAAGGTGCCGTGCGTACCGACTTCATCCTGTCGGCGGAAATCATCGCCATCACCCTGGGTGCGGTCGCTGGCGCGCCGTTGACACAGCAAATCGTCGTGTTGTCGGGTATTGCCTTTGTCATGACCGTAGGGGTGTACGGCCTGGTTGGCGGTATCGTCAAGCTGGATGACTTTGGCCTGTGGCTCACGCACAAAACCGGGCGGGCCGCCCAGACGATCGGCAAGGGCATTCTGCAGGCCGCACCGTACTTGATGAAGGGGCTGTCGGTCGTTGGCACGGCGGCGATGTTTCTGGTCGGGGGCGGGATTCTGGTGCATGGCGTTGCGCCGCTGCATCATGCCGTCGAAGCCTTCAGTGAAGGGCGGGGCGGGGTACTGACCTCAAGCCTGCTCAATGCGGGCATCGGTATTCTTGCCGGTGCCGCCGTACTGGCCGTGGTATCGCTGGCCAGCAAGCTCTGGCGGGCTGCAAGAGGCTAAGTGCGGCGCCCTGTTCATGGGCGCCGCGTCAGTTCAATCAGTTTTTACCGGCTGTCTTTTCGATGTCTTCAGGCACCCAGTCGAGCAGGTGATGCTTGAAGCCGTAGCTGGCTGCCTGGTAGTAGGCAATGGCGCGCTTGATCAGCGGGTTGTTGCTGTCACCCAGCACCTCACGGCTTTCGCCCAGGGCCTGCTCATGAAGGCGCAGGCCATCGCGAGGGCTGAGGATGGCCAGGTCCTGGCCATCGAACAGGCCCAGGTGCTGGTAGTTACCAATCAGTACGCGCGGTGGCAGTGTGTCTTCAAGCATCAGGTTGCGGCCGAAGAACGTCGAGGTGTAGCTCATGTTCAACAGGCCAAGCAGGGTAGGCGCCAGATCGATCTGGCTGGCCAGTTTCGATTCCTCACGCGCTTCGATCAACTTCGGCCCGTAGATGAACAGCGGGATCTGGTAGTTGCGCACCGGCAGGTCCTCTTTGCCCGCGCTGCCTGCGGTATGGTCGGCAACGAAGATGAACAGGGTGTTGTCGAACCACGGCTTGCTGCGGGCCTGCTCAAGGAAACGACCGATGGCGTAGTCGGTGTATTTCACCGCACCTTCACGGCCATCGCCAGACGGGATATCGATACGGCCGTCAGGGTAGGTGTACGGGCGGTGGTTGGAGGTCGTCATCAGTTGCAGGAAGAACGGCACCTGATTGGCGAAATCGGCGTCTGCCAGCTGCATGGCCTGGTTGTAGAGGTCTTCGTCGGACATGCCCCAGGCGTTCTTGAAGCTGATGTCGCTTTCTTTCACGCTGCTCTGGTCAACAACCCGATAGCCGTTGCCGCTGAAGAACGCGTTCATGTTGTCGAAGTAGCCACGGCCACCATAGACGAACACGCTGTCGTAGCCGGCTTCACTCATGTGCTGGCCGAGGCTGGCGAAACCGCTTTCACGACCCACGCGCTTGACGATCGAGCGGCCAGGGGTTGGTGGAATCGACAGAGTAATGGCCTCCAGGCCACGGTCGGTCCGGGTGCCGGTGGCATAGAAGTTGTTGAAGTACAGGCTCTGTTTGCGCAGGGCATCCAGGTTTGGGGTCAGGTTGCGGTTATCGCCGTTGCTGCCCATGTACTTGGCGCTGAAGCTCTCAATGGTCACCAGGACCACGTTGGGTGTACGCGCCGGTGCGTTGCTGGTGATGGTGCGGCGAATATCCAGGGGTTCCTTGCCGACGAAACTCGCATCGGGTTGGCGCAGCTCGCTCTGGATCTGCGCGTTGACATCCTGCTCAGGCAGGCTGCTATAGAACTGCGGGTAATCGAGTTCGTTGTTGCGGAACGCGGCGAAGAACTGGTAAGGGCCGTTGCTGGCCAATTCATGTTGGTAGGCATTGCCGCCTTGGCCACGCGGGCGGTCCTGGTCGATCACCTGCACGCACAGCCCGGCCAGCACGGCCAGTACGGCAAAGCTCATCAGGCGCTGGCGAAAAGCGGGCACCGGTGCATTCAGGGCCCGCTTGAGCGGTGCGCGCAGTGCCAGGCTCAGGGCAATGGCGATAACGGCCAGGATGCTCAGCAGCAGGCCGATCGGGTAGGACTCGAGGATGTTGTTCAACACTTCATCGGAATAGACCAGGTAGTCGACAGCAATGAAGTTGAAGCGCACGCCGAACTCGTCCCAGAACAGCCATTCGGCGACAGCAGTGAAGAGCATCACGAACACGCTCAGCACCATGATGCCCTGCAGGAACCACTGATGTGCTCGCGAGCGCCACAGCCGCGCAGGGCACAGCAGCAGGTAAAGGCCCAGTGGCAGTGCGGCATAGAGCAGGAAGCTCAGGTCGTACAGCAGCCCGATACCGAAGATCGAGAAGACATTGCTCCCGGCCTCGTTCAAGTGGCTGAAAAACAGCACGCCTCGGGTGAGCAGAAAAATCGCCAGCCATACTGAGGTCAGTAGCAAGAGGTAGCGCTGTGGCGCTGATTGTGGAACGCGCATATGAATTCCTTTTGTCTTTCTTGAAGCCCTGGCCTTTGCAGGCAAAGCAGTATTGCAGCCGCATCAGCGGCGGTGTTGTGTCGTGTGTTCATGGCAGCGGTGAAACATAACAGGCTCAAAGAGAAAAAAACGTCAATGCATTGCTAGGCATGGATGAAAAACTGAACTACGCTCGGCGGCTGCAATACACGCACATGGATGGCGTGAATGATAATAAAAGTTGTTCGCGATATCGTGTCGCGTCAGGGAGCCTCTTATGCTCGGTAGTGCCGTGGCCTACGGTGTAGTTCATTTGAGCATTTATATGTTTGCGGCATTGGCATGGTTGTGCCTTTGTTTGCTATTGACCTTCAACGCGCATTTGCTTTTTCCGCAATGGGAAAGGTTTAGCCGTTGGACAGTGCCAATACTGGCGCTCGCAGTCTGCCTTGGATCGCTGGTGATCGATGTCCTGAAATTACTCGATAAACCCGTCGTGATGACTGGCTTGATTGTCGTCGGCCTATTGTTGCCGACGCTGGCATTCGGAGTGGCATACCGCCGTTTGCGCACTGTCTGGTAAATCATGCGCAGGCGCATTTCGCGCGCTATTTATGTAACGTGTTTGACTATTGTCGTGAGTTGTACGTTGGCAGGAAGCGTATAACTGAAAAGACAAACTTGTGTTTTTACGACGTCCAGTTGTCTGGCCGTTCGCTTTAAATGCTCATGACAGCGTGTGCTTGGGCGTGCCGCAATTATCTGGATGCGTGCCAGGGCTGCGCTGTTTAACGCTTTGGCCCTGGCTGTCGCGGCTCAACCGATCAGAAGTGCACTTTGACCAGCAGGCTGGTGGTGTTCTGGTTGGTGTCGAAGGCTGGGGTGTCTTCGATACCGTACTTGTCTTTCCAGTAGTCGTATTCGACACCCACGTACAACTGCTTCTCACCCAGGCTCAAGGCCTTGCCCAGGTCGTATTTGATCTGTGGGTTGAAGTGCAGGTTGGCGTGGTAGGTGCCACGGTTGCGGGTTTCGTCGTTGTCCACGACCCAGTCCATGTAGCCATCGATCAGAACGTCGGATTTGCCCATCGGGATGGTGTAGGACCATACCGGGGTAATTTGCCAGACGTTATCGCCTGCGCGGCTGCCTTCGGTGTTGCGCTGGTAGAAGTTCAACTGGAAGTAGTCGAAGCCTGGAATTGCCAGGTCAAAGCCCGGGCCGATCAGGTACGACTCGTTGTCGCCTTCACCGAACTCGTAGGTCATGGCCAGCAGCACATCCTTCACTGGGCCGAACTCAAGTTTCTGGTCGAAGATCTTGCCGAACGACAGGCGAGGGGTAAATTCGCCGTAGTAGGTGTTAGGGCCGGCGTTCGAGTCTTTCTTGCCGTTGTAGAAGATCTTGTCGATGAACAGGAAGTTGTCGCCGTACTTCCAGGCGTCCGCATGTTCAAAGGTAAAGGTTTGCTGGATCTCCGGGTTAACGGTGAAATCCTTGCCGTACAGGTAGGTCAGGCTGTTGTTCTGCCATTGCAGCAGGTCGCCGGCCATGGCGCTGCTGGCAGCCAGCAGGCCGCCGGCAAGGATCAGGCTATTACGGGTACGCATGGTGTGCTCCAAAGGTTGATTTCTCGTTGTTCTGTTGTCGGCATTCTCGAGTGATGCCGTTTGTTGACTTAATGGTCGGTTTTTCGGTTCGGCGCAGCGATACAGCAAGGGTTGCGCCAACCTTTCGGGGCGCGCGCAATCAGCGTGTTCGACCGTGCTGTGAACCGATGGAAAAGAGGCGCTTCAAGCGGGCAAGGCGTCTGTCGAACGCCTGTGTTTATTGACGGGTGGGTCAGCAAACCCGGGCGCATGCCGTCTTGCCCTGTGTAAAAGGGCGCGCAGATTACTGGCTGGGCGGATAGCTGTCCACGCTGAAGTGATGGATGTCGCGAGGGTGAGGTGCGTAGAGGCACCCGTTGACGGCGATATTGACTGAGCCGTCAGCAAACGAGGGCAGGATGCGGCCTGCCCTCGATTGAAGGGCGCGCAGCGTGGGGCTGTCGCGCCGGCCCTTGAATGCCCTGTTCAGGGGCGCAAGGGGTTAATACTGTGCACTCAGTCAGCTTTTAGAAGTGCATTTTCACCAGGAAGCTGGTGACGCTCTCGTTGGTGTCAAAGCGCTGGGTGTCCTCGATGCCGTACTTGTCTTTCCAGTAGCTGTACTCCACGCCCACGTAAAGCTGCTTGGCGCCCAGGTTCAAGGCTTTGCCCAGGTCGTATTTGACCTGCGGGTTAAAGTGCAGGTTGGCGTGGTAGGTGCCACGGCGAGTGCTGTCGTTGTCAACGACCCAGTCCATGTAGCCGTCGACGAGGATGTCGGACTTGCCTGCGGGGATGGTGTAGGAGAACGTCGGTGTGATCTGCCATACGCGATCGCCCGGGCGGCTGCCCTCGGTGTTGCGCTGATAGAAGTTCAAGGTGAAGTAGTTGAAGCCGGGAACTGCCAGGTCAAAGCCTGGGCCGATCAGGTAGGCCTCGTTATCACCTTCGCCAGACTCATAGGTCATGGCCAGCAACACGTCCTTGATTGGGCCGAACTCGAATTTGCGGTCGAAGATCTTGCCGAACGACAGGCGAGGGCTGAATTCGCCATAGTAGGTGTTGTTGCCTTTGTTACGGTCGGTTGCGCCGTTGTAGAAGGTCTTGTCGACGAACAGGAAGTTGTCGCCGTATTTCCATTTGTCGGCGTGCTCGAAGGTTACCGTTTGCTGGATGGCGGGGTTGACGGTGAAGTCTTTGCCGTACAGGTAGCTGATGCTGTTGGTTTGCCAGAGCAGCATGTCTCCCGCGACTGCAGGCAAGGCTGCCAGCAGTCCGCCGCCCAGCAGGAGAGATGAAGTGATCCGTTTCATGGTGTGATTCCCGGCTGTTGTTATTGTTTGTTTGCGGTTTTTTGGCGCAAAGCGCCCCGATCGACCCGCTTCTACGGGTCGACGGTCGTGCTCGAGGTATGCCGGGCGGCGAGCGCCGCCCGC
>NZ_MBPN01000039.1 GCF_001695625.1 Pseudomonas defluvii | reverse complement strand
ACCGTGGCGGTGACCGCTGATGCTGCGAAGGAAGGCGACGCCAACGTCACTTTCAACTTCCAGCTGAGCAACCCGCCGCAGGGCACTACTACCCTGACCGTCAACGTCGGCGGCACGGACTACACCGTGAACGTGGATGCCAGCGGTAAAGGCACCTTGTCTGTTCCGAACACCAACGTTGAAGACGTCTACACCGACGCCAGCAACCTGACCGCAACCGTTACCGCGGTGAACGGCGGTAACTTCGAGGGCGTCAGCCTGGCCGGTGCTAGCACAACAGCCACCGTTGCTGACACGATCGATACAGTCTTCGCCAAGATCAGCCTTGCTGGAGCAGGCTCCGTCACCGAGGGCGGTGTGCTGACCTATAAGGTTGAGCTGGTAGACAAGGACGGTAATGCCGTAACAGTTCCAAGTGGTAAGTCGGTATCCGTGAGCCTGGATTGGAGCGGTACTGCGGACGCTGGTGATGTGAATGGCTCGCTGCCAACCAGTGTGACTATCGGCGGTGGTTCAAGTAGCGTTACGTTCCCAGTACAGACCGTTGACGACACCAAGATTGAAAACAGCGAATCGTTGACCGCCACCATTAAGGGTGTGACGGACACTAATAGCGTGTTTGAGAGTGTCGCAGTCGGCAGTCAGAATACGGCCACCGGCACCATCCTCGACAATGACCAGGGTCCAACCGTCACCGGCGATAGCGCGTCTATCCTGGAAAGCGGAACGGCTGGCGGTAGCGATGTGGTTCTGGTTCTTGACCGCTCTGGCAGTATGGGGCCTGCGCGCAATGGACAGAATGGCAGCGACCCTGACGGTTCGGGCCCATTCACCTCGCGTATGGAAATGCTAAAGGTTGCGGTTCAGAACCTCTTCGCATCTGGCGCTGTGCACTCGGTGTTCATTGTCTCGTTTTCCAGCAGCGCGACGTTCCATAGCTCGGGCAAAGATGGCGGTTGGTTCACCAATCTTGACGACGCCATGGCTGCGATCAACAAGATGCAGGCAACTGGCAGTACCGACTACAACGATGCACTGACGACTGTAATCAATAATTTCACGGCACCTCCTGCGGGTGGCGGCAAGCTGGTTAGCATCTTCATGTCGGATGGCGTGCCCAACGATGGGGCGGCGCCTGAGTCCACCTGGATCAACTTCCTTGAAAACAAAGGGTTCAGTGACTCCTTTGCGGTGGGCTTTGGTGGCTTGAGCAATAGCGACAAGAACTATCTGGAACCGATTGCCTGGCAGCCTGGCGAGAAAACCGGCACGATCACTAGTGGGGCGAATGACAACCACGTGCTGGTGGTGGACACCACACTCAGCGACTTGACTAACGCATTGGTGACCAGTGCCGGCGGCAGCGTTGCATCGGGTGATGTCACCGGTAATGACACCGGTGGTACTGCCGGTTGGGCAGCGGATGGTTGGAAGCTGGTGTCCGTTGAGTTCAATAATGTGACCTACACGTTCTCCAATGCCAACGACGTGAAGACGATTGACCTTGGTAATGTCGGTAAGGTGATCATTAAGGCAGATGGCACCTACACCTTTAGCGGGAAAGACAATTTCGATACCCCTACGTCCCTTCAGGCCGTACTGAATGTCACCTTGAAGGATGCCAATGGCGCGACAGCCTCTTCGACGTTGACGCTGACAGTCAATGATCGTAGCGATCCGATTGCCACCGATGACAATGTAACGGCTACGTTGGTATCGAAGACAGTCGCCGCAGCGGATACGACCACAACGTTGGCGAATTTCTCCAGTGGCGAATCCAATCAGTGGAAGTTCACCAATATTGTTGATCAGAACCTGACAGACCTGTCGAGCAATGATGTTCTGAAGGCGTCACTTAACAATTGGCAGTCCACGTCCATCAACAGCAACATTAGTCTGGATGCAGTACGCGACAACTATTACAGTGACTTGACACTGACGGATACTAACGGCAGTGCCCCCGGCGATGCCCAAGCGCTGACGCCAACCTACAAGACGGGCGCGGTTGCTGGCGAAACGTTGTCGTTCTCGACCAGCACCAGCTACTTCAATAACGGTGATACTGCAACATGGACGCTCTTCAAGAGTACGGATGGTGGTAACAACTGGTCCTCCGTGCAGAGCCAATCCATCTACTCCTCGACGGGAACGGTTACTACCGGTGCACTGGATGCCAACACCCTGTATCGGATACTCCTTGACGTGCATGACGGTAGTGGGAATTCCTTCAGCAAACTGGCCACGGTGATATTCGACAACTTCAAAGTCAATGTGCCGGGTGCTACGAGTATCGAGTGGTCAGCAACACCGGTCACCGGCTCGGTGCAGGCAAACGACCTTTGGGGTGCCAGCGGCGAAACCTCAACCTTGTCGGTCAAGGTCAATGGCACTTGGGTAGATGTCCCGGTAGGGGGTACCACAGTTACGGGTAGCTATGGTGATTTGGTCATAAAGAGCGATGGCTCCTATACCTATACACCGGTTAACAACAAGGACAATGTGGGGCACACGGATCAGTTCGAGTACAAACTGACCCAGGCCGATGGTGATACGGATTCGGCGCATTTGAACATCACGATTGATGCAACGGGTCCAGGGGCTCCGGTGTCGCAGGCTGCAACGCTGTCGCTGCTGGGCAGTGATAACGAGAGTATCCTCTTCACCCAGAGTGACAACCACACGGTGTCCGGAGGCTATGGTAATGATCTCCTGATGGGAAGCAGCGGCGCCGATATCTTTGTATGGAAAGCCGGCGAGACGGGCCATGATGTGGTCAAGGACTTCAAGCCTGTCGAAGGCGACCGTCTTGACCTGAGCGATCTGCTTCAGGGCGAGAAGGCCAGTACTATCGACAATTACCTGAAAATCACCACTGTCGATGGCGTTTCTACGCTGCAGGTCAGTTCCGAAGGCAAGCTCAATGACGCCGGTAACTTGGCCAACGCTGATGTCACCATCAAGCTCGATGGGGTGAACTGGTCGAATACCACGATCAACTCGTTGATCTCCGGCGCAGACCCGACCATCAAGATCGATCACTCCAACAGCTAATGCCTGTGCCAGCGGCAGCCCTACCCGGGTTGCCGCTGGCCTCGGGCCTTTCCCTATACTGTCTTCGCGGCGCATACTGGCGCGCCGGGCGCTACTGCTCGGCGGGCTTGGCCTATGCTGCTGATGGCGGATATGGACTGACACACACGAGGGGTACCCCATGTTCTACGTGCAACGCGATGCACAGGGCCAATTGCTCCGGGTAGAAGCTGCAGCTTATGCCGACGCTACGGAAACCTTGCCAGCCGACAACGCGGAAATTCAGAAGTGGTTTGCTGACGACGTGCTGGAAGGCAGCCTTCAGCAACTCAAGCAAAGCGACCTGGACATGATCCGGGTACTGGAAGACTTGATCGATGTGCTGACCCGCAAAGGGCTGATCAGCATCACCGACTTGCCAGAAGGCGCCCAAGGCAAGCTGCTTGGGCGCTCCCAGGCACGTATCGCCCTGGGAGGCCTGACCCGCCTGTTGGTCGACGATGAAGACGACGGTGCAGGGCTGATCTGAAATCAGCCCTCGGCTTCAGTCTCCGCGAATATAGTGTTCCAGTTGCTGGATGAGGTCTGCTTGTTCCGCAATGGCTGCCTTGACCAGGTCGCCAATCGACAACAGGCCCAGCAGCTCACCGTTCTCCACTACCGGCAGGTGACGCAGGTGGCCGTCGGTCATCATGCTCATGCAGGTATCGATGTTCTGATGCGGCCCTACCGTAATCACGGGCGCACTCATGATTGCGCTGACCGGTGTGCCCACCGATGAACGCCCCTTCAGTACCATCTTGCGCGCATAGTCGCGTTCACTGATTACGCCGACCACTTTGCCGCCTTCAACGACGGGCAAGGCACCGACGTTCTTTTCAGCCATCACCCGCAGCGCATCAAGCACCATCTGGTCAGGGGCAATAGTGTGAACCTGCTGATGCTGCTGGGACTTCAATTTCAGGAGCTGTGCCACGGTTTTCATAGGGAGTCCTGCCAAGTGGTGGTAGTGACGATCGATAGCTAAAGAATCGTGCAGTAATCACCACAGGGCAAGGTTGAAAGCGGCATTGGTCCGATTGAAAAGCGTCATTGGCGTAAAGTTCGGATCGTCGGCAGGGCGGTCATTCACAACGTACGCCACTCGACACTTCCAGGCTGGCTTCTTGCAGTGCTGCAGCCACGGCTGCCGCATCATTGGCTGTGTAGACACGGCCGCCGGTATTTTCGGCCGCGCAGTTCGAGCCCGTACTGGCACTGATGTTGACGACATTGATCCGCAGTCGCGGCTGTGCCTGGGCTATCTGACGGGACACCTTGCAGACGCTTTGGCCACAGCTGTCGCTGCCGTCGACAAACATCACAATCACCCCGTCGCGGTCACGACCGTTCATCTGCCGGGCTGCCGCTTCAAGGCTGATGCCCAACCCGGTACCGCCCTTGGCATCGAGTTTCTGGATCAGCTCTGTGAGTTGTGGACGTTTGTCTCGGTCGAATACGCCATGGTCCAGTGGTGCGCGGCAACCGTTGAACGTCACCAGACGCATGTCTATGTCTTTGTCCAGGTTCTCCACCAACGTGCCGAGTGAGTTCTTGGCGACCTCCATACGCGTGATCCGTTGTGGGCCTTTGGACGCAAGGTAATCCTCCAGCAGCGGGACTTTTTGCAGCAGGTCGATGTACCACGGGTCACTTTCTTGTTTGACCCGAATACGGCTGTCCATCGAGCCTGAGGTATCGAGTACCACGGAAAACTCGGCGGCCTGTGAAGGGGTACCTGGAACGCAGGCAAAGGTAGGGCGTCCTGGTGCTACCCACCATTGGTGGATTGAAGGCCACCACGCGTACATCCACCAGAGCGCTGCCAGTAGCAGTAATCCCAGTAACCAGGGCCACATGAGCCAGCGTCGAGGTGGAGACACCGTGCGTGGTGCCGGGGCCGGTTTCGGGGCCGCAGGTTTGGTCGGTGCAGTGACTGGAGCCGGTTTCGGCTTGTGAGCTACAGAGGGAGTCTGCAGCGGGGCCGGTTGCTGACCCCAGCGCACCACCAGTGGCTCGCCATTGACGCTGTAGAGATTGTCGAGGTCGGGTGCCCCGATCAGGCCGCGCAGAGCCTTGGCCGCCTGCTCCTGACCCCGCCGTTCCAGCTCCAGGGCCAGGTGACCCACTGAGGTCTGGCGTTCTTCATAACGCATCAACAGCGCTGCCTGCTGTTCACGGTTCAACGTGGCGTAGAGGTGTGGCTGCCCGGCAAGCGCTGACCACCACTCCAGCGCGCCATCCTTACCTTGGCGGGGTATGGCATAGAGGTGAGCAATAGTTGGCGGAAAGTGCTGGTGAATCAACGCTACCGTCTGATCCAGAGCCTGTGCGCTGTCCTGGCTTGCGTGGGCATCGCGGGTTACCCGCTGCATACGTTCATTCCTTACAATCAACAGGCATTAGTCACAATTGGCGCTGCCGGAAACCTCTTGGCTGGCGTCTTGCAGGGCCTTCGCCATTTCCACGGCATTGTTCGCTGAATACACCCGGCCACCGGTGCTGTCAGCGATGCAACTGGCCAGGCTGTTGTTGCTGATGTTGACCAGGTTGACCCGCAACCGTGGTTGTTCTCGGGCAATACGTTGCGCCACGTCGCAAGCGTTTTGGCCACAACCGTCTGCACCATCGACGAACATTACGATTACCCCGTCGCGGTCACGACCATTCATCGTGCGCGCTGCGCTTTCCAGGCTTGCCGTGAGTGCAGTGCCATCGTTGGCCACGAGGCCTTTAATGCCTTGGATCAAGGCCGGGCGTTGGGTAAGACTGAACTGGCCATGGTCGATTGGCGCGCGGCAGCCATCAAAGGTCACGATGCGCATGTCGATGGCCGGGTGCAGGTCGTTCACCATCTGGCTCAACGCGCTCTTGGCCACGTCCATGCGTATTGGGCCTTGGGTTATCCGGGCCAGGCGCTCAGGGTCGGCTCCGTCCTCTTGACCAAGGGTGAAAAACCATTGCTCGTCCTCGAGCGTGGCATCCACGCTCAGTTGCATTGAGCCGGAGGTATCGAGGACTACGGAAAACTCAGGGGGTTGTACCTGTGGGTCTTTAACGCAGGCGAAGTGCTGCGGCTGGGGTGTATTCAGCCAACGTTGCAGGTAAGGCCAGCCAATCCACAGCGCGAGCAGTAGCGTAAGCAGCAAGAGTAATGGCAGCAGGAACCAAGGCAACCAGATCCACGTTCGCCGACGCACAATTGGTGCGGCTGCTTGCGGAGTAGGGCCTTGTGCAGGCCTGGGTTCAGGGTCACCCCAGCGCACCAACAGCGGGTAGCCATTGATGCTGTAAAGGTTGTCGAGGTTCGGTGGCCCTACCAGTCGCCGCAGTGCGCTAGCTTCTGTGCCCTGGCCGCGACGTTCCAGTTCGTTGGCCAATTGCGTGACCGCGTCTTGGCGCTGCGCATAGATCTCCAGCAACGCCTGTTGCTCATCGGCGTTGAGTTCGCGGTACTGGCGTGGCTGTCCGGTCAGTTCCGACCACCATTCACGGGCGCCATCGGCGCCTTTTCGTGGCACCGCATAGAGGTGAGCAACGCTGGGTGGAAAATGCTTGGCGATAATCGCTACGGTGTGTTCGAGCGAGGCTAAGCCGTCCTGGCTCGTGCTGGCATCACGGATAACCCGTTGCATGAGGATGTCCTGAAAAGGACCGGCAGCCGAAGCTGCCGGTTATAGGCTTACTCGTAACCGAGGCTTAGCTGGAGGCGACTGACCTGCTGCTGCAGAGCTTTCAGCTCTTGCTTGCGGGCCTCGACCTGGGCGGCGTTGGCCGTGTTGGCAGGGGCGTTCTGCGAGGCTTTCATCCGCTGTTCAAGGCCCGCTATCTGCTGTTGCACGTCGCGCTTGTTGGCATGCCGGGCCTTGAGCGTTGCCAATAGACCATTAAGCGACTTTTCCAGGCTAGCCTGCTGACGTTGTACGGTTGCCAGGTCCTGGCGGGTCGACGTCTGCTGCGCGCTGAGCTGAGCATACACGTCGTTGAACTGACGGTTCTGCTCACGGGCATCGACCAAGGCCTGCTCGCTGTTGCGTACCTGCTCACTGTAACCACCGCCGTAGTCGCAGTTGAGCTTCTTGATCATGCTGACGTCGCTGTCGGAGGCATTGCACTGTGACGCAGTAGTAGCGCACCCGGCCACTGAGAGCAGGGCCAGAATGCAAAGGCTGAGGCGTAGGTACATAGCGTGCTCCTTAGCCCAGGGTAATTGCCGAGCGCTGGCTGTAGAGGCCGTCGACCTCCTGCTGCAGGGCAACGACCTTGTTGTTCATCTTGGCAATTTCTGCCTCGACCTTCTGCACCTCAGCCTGGTTGGCGCCGCCTTCTCGCTCAAGCTTGGCGACCTTCTCAAATTCGGTGACACGGGCTTTCATGTTGTTTACGTCTTTGCGCATCAAGGCAATGTTGCTGTCGATGGCGGCAACGTCTTGCTGAGCCTTGGCCTTGTTAACCGTCTTGGCTTGAATATCGCGTTGCAGGGCGGCGATTTGTTGCTTGTCGTCGTTGATCACGCGCTGCAGAGTGTTGGTCCGCTCGGCAACCTTGGCTGTTTCCTGTTGAACATCGGTGGTCATCATCGTCAGGCGCTGGTTGGTGTCGGAGTACTGGGCACGACGCTGATCCAGGTAGTAGTTGGCGCCCATGGCCACGCCACACGCGGCAAGGCCGGCGACGATGGCGCAGGTAGCTTTGTTGCTCGAGTTCGACAGGGTGCAGGCGAGCACGCCACCGGCTGCGGCGACAGCACAGGCCTGATAGCCCGAGGTGGTGAAAAACTTGGCATCGTTGCCGGAGGTCAGCCGTGGGTCTGCGTTGCTGCTTCCACCCAACATTGAGCTACCGGTACCAGCACAACCGCTCAGCACCAGGCTGACTACTACCATCACACTGACCCAAATCCGGGAGATGCCTGCTTTATTGGTATTCACGTTCGCGTTCCTTGACTCGTTGTTGATCAGAGGGTTACGGCCTTGCAGCTGTTGAGCCAGGCTGCAGTGTCGATTTTCTGGGTTTTGAGGAATTCGGCCTGGTTAGCCCAGTGGGTACGTAGGTAAGGCATTAGCTCCTTCAGGTTCTTGTTGGCCTTGAGCGTGCCCTCCAGCACCGGCACTTGCGCTTCCAGCAGGGGCTTGCCATAGAGCGACCCGGACTCCACCAAAGAGCTGGCGTAGTAACGGCTCAGCTTGTGCAAGCGCGTGCTCTGTTCTTCGAGCTTGGTTTTGCGCATGCCGCAGGTGGGGTCTTCTTCGCCGGCCTTGCAGTTGCTGGCATAGTTCTTCTGCAGGAAGTCGAGGTACTGGCCGTCGTCGAGCATCTTGGTACAGAGGAAAGCGCCGAGGTTGAGGCTGGCGCGGATCGCCTGATCGCGAGCTTCCTGCTGTTGCTGGTTGCTCGCACGCAGCTGGTTTTCTACGGTCTTGAGCTGGTCTTTCAGGCCTTGGTCATCAACCTTCGAGGCGAGGTCTTCCAGGGCTTTCACGGTGCCTTTGTCCTTGGCGTGTCCGGTGGGTTCATCGCCGCCCAGCTTCTTCCAGCTACTCTCAATACTGCTGACGCGTTCGCGAGAGGTCATCGTGGGCGACACTAGCACCAAGCGCATGCCTGTGGTTTTGCTGGTCACCGGGCCTTCGGCGTTGTAGTACGGCTCTTCTTCACGCAGCGCCGTGCGTAGCTCGCCCTCGGCAGTCAGGTAGTTGCCTCCGCGCACCACATAGCCACCGGCCTGCCCGTGCTGGCGATCCAGTTTGTTCAAGTGAAAGGGTTCAAACATCATCTCGCTGGCGTTGCCAAGCATGTCGTGCAGGCCCAGGGGGTTTGCTTTGAGCAGCCCGCTGAGCTGCAGCTTGCCGTTCGACGACTGGGCGCCAGCAAACCATTCGTAGGCATTCAAACCCTCGGGCATCGGGTAGCGAGCATCGCGAAACTCAGCGGTACCGACCTGCAGCCCACCGCGCGCTGCGTACTCCCATTCGACCTCGGTGGGCAAGCGCAGAAAGCCCTGGGCGCCATCCTCCTTGGGCAGTTTTGCGGCAGCGTTGGCGCGCAACCAGCGGTTGTATTTATCGGTTGCTTGCAGTGCATCGAGCCAGCTCAGCGACACCTCCGGCAGGCGCAGCTTGTTCGACGGCGTCGGGCAGGTTTCGTCCGTCAATGCACGGTATTGCAACTGCGTCATTTCATACTTGGCCATCAGGTAGTAGCGCGATTTCTCACCTTTCGCGCTGGTGAAACTACCGGCGATAAAGGCGGGTCGGGTCTGCTCGACATAACCCCACTCGGCACTGTCCTGGCCAATGTTGATTGGGTAGTCGTCTAATGGTCCGGCCAGAGGGATCAGCACCTTGCGAAACACCATCGACCCTTCGCAGGGCATGGGTAGCACTACATCGTCGGTGTCGGGCATGGGGTTATAGTGTTTCTCCTCCCAGGCCGCAGCCGAGGCTTGCATCAGGCAGCCGAAACTCAGGGGCAAGAACAGTAGACGGCCGTAGGCTTTAGAGCTCACGCAGACTCTCCGCAGGTTGAATTCGAATGGCTCGCAGGGCGCCGATCATGGCGACCAGCGCGGCGACTAGGAACGCGAGGAGCAGGGCGGTCAGGCCGTGCCCAAACGTGATGTGGCAGATGAACGTGCCAGTAGCCTGGCTGCTGCCCAGCAAGTGATCGAACAGTACGCTGCCAGCAAAATAGCCAGCGAGGCCGCCGATGTAACCCACAGCGCTGAGCAGCAGTGCCTGCAGCACCACATAGCCGGCCACGGCAAGGCTGCCGAAGCCCAGCAGGCGTAATACTGCGAGGTTACGGCGTTTGCGGTCGATATTGGCCAGGAAGGCACCGACCAGCGAGGCGATGCAACCGATCAGTGCGGCACCGGCAATCACCCCAAAGATCAGACCCAACACATGGTTGATCGCCTTGACGCTATCGATCTCAGCGAGACGACTGCTGGTTTCCACATGTTGCTCGTTGAGCCAGCGCTCCAACGCTTCGACGTTGTCGATGTCTTTGGCATAGACCCTGGCCCGGGCATAACCAACCTTCACGCTGTCCAGCAGTTGGCCGCTGGTGCTGCCCAGGATCGGCACGCGATAGCCGTCACGGAAGTACTCTAGGTCGAGCAGCAGTTCGGGGCTGACAAAGGCTGCAGGGCGGGTAAAACGTGCGGGCTCCAGCACGGCCTGCACCTGCAGTGTTTGCTCGCCGCGTTCGTTGACACCGTCCAGACGGCGGGCGACGCGAAGCCGAATGTTGTCGCCGGCCTTGGCGGCCAGGCGTTCAGCTGTACGGGCACTGAGAATGACCTGGTTGCCTTGTACTGCACTCAAAGGCGTGTTGAGTAGTGGGTCGCCGGCTTGGGTGGGAATAATCTCGATGTTATCGGCAAAGCGCCCACGCTCGCCCTGCAGGTCGGCCTGGGTGTTCAGCGAGCGAGTTTGACCAATGGCAAAACCGACTTCCGGGCGCTGGCGCAAGCGTTCCAGCCAGTCGAGGTCGTAATGGCTGCTGCTGAGCATCTTCACTTCAAGGTTGCGCGGGTCGCTCAGCAGTTCCTGTTGCAGTTGGCTGACCACGCCATGCTTGAGCCCGAACAGCAGCAACAGGGGGGCGATCACCGCCATTAGCGAGGCTGCCATGCACAGCGAGACCTTGCGGTCATGCCAGAGATCGGCCACCGAAAGCTGCATCAGCAGCCCCAGCTGTTTAAACCAGGGGTTCAAAGCGTGTTTCTCCTTCCCCATTCACTGCGCACAGTCGCGGTAGGCCGAACTGATCGATCAATGCCCAGTCATGGGACACCACCAACGCGCTGAGGCCCAGCTCGTTGACCAGGCTCAGTAGCAGCTCGAACAGGCGCTGAGCATTGTGTGGGTCCAGTGCGGCGGTGGGCTCATCGGCCAATAGCAGCTGTGGCTCGTGGGCGATGGCGCGCACACAGGCCACGCGCTGGCGCTCACCGATGGACAGGGACTGCGGGTACTTGTCGAGCAACGGCTCAAGGCGCAGGACTTCAATCGCTTTCTCGACGGCACGACTGCGGCTGGAGAGGCCGAGTAGGCGCCGTGGTAACTGGATGTTGTCGCGTACCTTGAGAAACGGCAGAAGGCCACCGTTCTGCAACACGAAACCGAGCTGTCGGGAGCGTAATGCGGCCAGCGCCGGCTGCTGGTTCTCAGCCAGCAACTGGCGTACATCCACCGCCTCACGTCCAAGGCGATAGTGGTTCAGTTGCTGAGGCGCCAGGAGCAAGCCGATGGCTTCCAGCAGGGTGCTCTTGCCGCAGCCGCTCTCGCCGGTAATGGCACGAATTTCACCGTGCTCCAGATGCAGCTCATTGAGCCGCACCCGATGAGCCTGGGCGCCTTCCCCGCGCGCTACCAACAGTCCTTTGATGTCAAGCATGGGGCTCAGGGCATCATTTCGAGCGGTACCGGATAGACGTTATCGCGGCTATCACTACCGGGTGCCAGTGCAACCCAGCGGTCCACGTCGGCGTTGTAACGCTGGTAGTGGCGCAGCTTGGTACTCAGGCTGCGGATAAACTTCTCCTGAGCAAGGCCGTCCCAGCCTTTCCAGGTTTCTTCATCCAGGTTCAGCACGTCGCTGTGGTACGGCAGGTCTTCCAGGTACTCACCCAGCACGCCCAGGTCCGCAACACGGGTGTTGGCACCCTGTTTCAGTTGGTTCGGGTCGGCACCCATGGTGGCGGCTACCGAGCGCAGGCGGGTAAACATCTCGCTGGGCGAGATCATGCCTTCGTTGGCTGCGTCCAGAATCTGCTTGAGTACATCGCTCAAGTCACTGAGCTGAGCTTTGGTCAGCAGCACACGCACATCGGTGGTCGGCAGGTTCTGCTTGATCAGGTCACGGTCGCTGATCCAGGCCTGGAACACGGGTGGTGCTTTGGTTCCGGTGGTTTTACCGAGATAGGCAAGTTGCATGGCATGGCCGATCAGCGCGGCGTCTTCGAGCATTTTCTTTTCGCTCGGATCGGCTTTGGCGTTGGTTGCACTGCCAATGGCGTCTTCGCCCATGTAGGCCGACTTTACCTGTTGGGTAATGGCGGCGGCGAGGCCGTCCACCTTGCGCCCGAATGCATCCACATCGCCAGCGTTAACCGGATAGTAGAGGGAGGTGTTGGTTCCCGGGTAATTCGACAGCGCCCGGTACTGGGCCTCGGCGCTGCTGTGGTTCTTGGCACCGCTTGGGGTTTTCAGGTGCAGGGTATAGAGGGCGACACCAGGGTTGCTGGCCTCGATCTTCACCTGCTCCGCGCCCAAACCAGTACCCGACAGTTTGTCGCTACCGTCGATGGCGCCTGCGTCGGTGATCAGCACCACATAACGGGCACCGAACTGGCTCCAGTCGACCTTGTCCACCGCGTGCATGACGCCGGAGTAGGCGTCTTCGTCGAAGGTGCTGCTGGAGACCTTGGCCTGTTTCAGGTCAGCGACCTTGGCCATGAAGTCGGCACCGTCTTTGACGGTGTTGGGGTCGGCGTACATTTTACTTACGTACTCCAGGCCTGGTACCGCCTTGGTACTGGAGCGGTAAGCGACCAGGCCAAACTTGACCTGCTGACCGAGGTTTTCCTTCTCGATCTGCTCATATACGCGCTTGATCGCCTCACGGGTGCGATCAATGTATGGGTCCATGGAGATGGTCGAGTCGATGACGAACACCACCGCCGCGCTGAAGGCCTTGAGTTGGGTCTTGGCATTGCCTGGCGTATTCGCATTCGCCGCAGCGCTACTGCTGGCGTCGGCCTTGCTCACCGAGGCGACATTGAGGATTCGTGTACGGAAACCTTCCTCGGTCATCACTTCTTCGCCACTCAACACCGGCAGCAGGTAGAAGTTCTTCTGCAGGTCGATGAAGTATTCCGGCTCCTGAGCCAACACGCCGGGCGCCTCGCTGCCTTTCTTGAGCTTGGCCCGCAGTGGTGCGACATGACTGACCGGATCGGGGGCGTCCAGAATACCCTCGAGCTGATTGCGCTCCTTGAAGAACAGCAGGCGGTCGCGGTTGGCAGGGTTGGTGAAAGCCAGCGTGAGCTGCATTTTCCACTCAACAGTACACTCGCCCGGTAACCAGCCGATGCTCTTACCCTGGGTGTCGGGGCCAACCCGCAACCATTCGCGGTTGTCGACCTGAGCCCGTTCATACACGTAAAAACGGCTGAACGCGGGTTGGGCTGCGCCGCTGGAAGCACCTGCTGCGTCGCTGAGCTGGCAGCTTGGCGTGGTCAGGACGCGTTGAAACAGGGTTTTCTTACCTGCTTGCAGCAGAGGCGTGTCCGCCGCTTGCAAGGCCGGGCTGAGACTCAAGGCCAGCAAGGCAGCCGTCAATCCGCGCAGACGCATACTCATTGTTTGAGCTCCTCAAGACGCGCCTTGGCATCGGCATTGTTCTCGTCGAAGCTAAGGATGGTCTCGTACCAGTAGGCGGCAGTGGCGTTGTCAGGTGCTTTGAAGCACTCGCTGGCCTGGTGGTATTTGGGGTCATATTCGTGGGCGTAGGCTGTAGCGATCTGGACGTCGCCGCCCTGAGCGCGGTTGGCGTACAGGCGCTGGGCGACGCCGCACGTGCTGTTGGCCTTGGCGACGTTGATCACTTCCAGCAGCGCAGTGCTGTCCGGCGCCTGCTGGATGCAGCTCTGCACGAAAGCCAGTTCCGACTGGCTCTTCATGCTTTCCAGCGTGCAAGGCTGCGCGGTTACTGCGGGCTCGACCTGTGCAGGTTTCTCCGGCTCCGCAGGTTTGGGCGCGACAGGCTCCGGTTGCTGTTTGAGCCACCACCAGGCGCCTGCCGCGATAGCTGCCAGTAGTACCAATAGCAGTACCGGCAACAGCCAGCGGTTCTTTTTCGTCGGCGTTGTGGCTGCCAGAGCTGGCGCCGGGGTAACCACTTCAGGCTCTGTCAGGGGGGCGGCCTGAGCGACCGTCGTCGCCTGGGACGGCGCCTGCTCCTCTACCGGCGCAGTTGCCGGTACCTCCAGCGTGCCGCTGTTTGCGTTTGTCGGGGTGCTCCCTTGCGACAACGAATGCTGCAGGTCCTTGGCCAGCCGCAGTACGGTTTCCTCGCTCAGGCCCGAGCCCTTCAGTTCAATGCGGAACATGGCGTTGTTGCTGAGTTCCAGCAAGGGGTCGAGTAGCTCCGGCCCAATTCGGGTCTCGAAGGCTTGTGCGTCGTCTACGGTTTCCAACTGAGTAATTTGGAACCAGTAGGGGCTGCTACTCCACTGTGCTTCCTTCTGCAGGAAATGTTGGCTTTGGCTGCTTTGTACCGAAAACTCGAGGTTGTCGGTGGTTTCGCTCCAGCCACTGACTCGAACGCGCGCGTGGCCTGGAACGTTGCTGCTCAGTGACAGCACGTCAACTCTGATACCCATGGATTAACTCGCTTCAAATGTGTTCAGCAGGACGGCCAGTTGGCGTCGCTGCTCGGTGGTAATTTCGGGGTCGGCGCCACTCTTGGCGTTTTCCTGGGTAAGCCAGGCCAGCCCCGACAACCAATCCACCAAATAAAGCTGCTCTTGATGCGAGGGCTGTTCAGGCAGCACGGGCAGTTCGCCAACAGCCACCGAGCGGTAGAAACTGAACAACGGCTCGCGAGCACCCAACAGGCTGTTGGGGCGTGCGCTTACGGGTTTGCTCAGCAGGCCGAACCAGGAGATGAAGTCGCGCATTACCAACTGCACGGCCAACACCTGACGCTGCACCATCTGATCGCGGCGGGTGCCGCTTTGGGCGCGACGGGTCACGGCTTCGTCCAATTCTGTGAGGAAGCTCGGGCTACGCACGGCGCTGATCAGCTCCTCGGTGAGGCTGTCGACCACGCTTTTGTTCAACCGCAGGCTGTTGAGCAGCAGTGTGCGTGAACCGAGCTCGCGCATATGCTTGATCCAGGCTTTTAGGGCCGCCCGGGCAAAGCGTTGCTCTGAGGTGAGTCGCCGTGTCAGCGGCTTCGCTGGCGCTGCTACTGGCTCTGCGGCGGGGTTGGCAAACAGGTTGCCAAAATTGATCGCAGGGGCCTTGTTGGCCGGGGCCTTGGCGCTATGCTCCGGCTCTTGTTCTGCATCGTCGTCCAGCCCGTCGATGTCATACACACCGCCCAGGTACAGCTCGCGCAATTCGTCGACCGGCAGTTGGAGCTCATGGATCAACTCGCCCAATACATCGGGATCAGCGCCCAACTGGTTGAGGAGCATCTGCGCCTTTTCGCGCTTCTTCTCCAGCACTTTCTCAAAGTCTTCTTCACGCCAGGCGTACAGGCCGTTTTCAAGCAGCTCTGTACGGCACTCTTCCAGTTGCTCTTCGATCCGGGTGAGCTTGAAGTCGATGTTGGCAACGCCCTTGAAGCTGCTGCTGAAACGGCTGATGCCGCCATCATTGAGCTCGAGCATGGCTTTCCAGGCGGTGCCTGGGTCTTTCACGTGACGCTGCACAGAAGGGCTGGCGGCGAAGCACTGGCCCAATTGTTCCAGGCGCTGCGTATGTCGATCAGTGAATGCGGTTTCTTCGCCGGTGCCAGCGTCACGCTCGATAAAGGCCGTGTCCAGGCGAGGCTTGCGTACCAGATAGGTGTTGTTGAACGGAGTACTTGCCCAGTCCTTCATCCACTCCTGGGTGCCGAAACGCTCGATCATCGTCAGTTTCATCATGTTCTCGCAGCCTTCGGGCAGTTGCCCTTCGCTCAGGCCGAGTGTGTTGCTGATGAAACCGTCGAGCATGGTCAGGGCCCAGATCAGGCCTGGCTCACGCTGGCCGCGCTCTTTCGGCGTGCGGCCCTGGGTGCGGTGAATCCAGCGGGTGAGCACTGGACCAACACTGACCACTTCGCTTTGCTTGAACGAGCTGGTGCAGAGCACCAGGGCATTCATTTGTTGCGAGTCGGTGTAGCGCTCAAACAGGTAGGCGACCTTGCCCCGCAGGATCAGGGTCGAGGCCGGATTGACTTGCTCGACTGCATCCGGGTCGGCCGCATCCTCGATGCGCAGCAGTTTCTGCCGGGTGCGATAGCCTGGGAAGTCGAGCAAATCGACTTCCTCTACGACCGGGTCTTGCGGACGATTGATCAGACGGAAGGTCATCTCAGCAGTCAGTGCGGCGAGTTGGGCGATGCTCAGGCCCACGCTGCTCTGCAGTTTGCCGTCGCACAATGGCAACACGTTCACCGGCAGGTCGCGATTGGTGCCCAGACGCCCGAGGATATCGACGTTCATGATGCTGTTGGCTTGGGTGTAGACGCCGTTGTCGTCTTTCACCAGTACGCTCAAGGGTGCGAACACGGTCTCGGGGAAGCCCATTTTGTGCAGGCCACCGACCAGTTGTTCGTAGACCTCGGTGAGCAGGTGTTGCTCGCCCCATAGCACAGAAAACAGCTTGGCCCGCTGACGGTAGTTCAACCGTGGTGCCAATTTCATTACGCGCGGCCAGTAAAGCTCACTGAGCTTGCGCACGGACTTTTCGTAGTTGCCTTTCAGGTAGTCCCACAGGGCCACTACATCGTCGGCGGTGACCCCAGGTTGTACCTGTTCATGCTCCTGGCCTTCGAAAGCCTTGAGCACATCCTGAATGCGGGCGTCAGTGAAGGTGTAGTCGAGCTTTTCTTGGTCAAAGTCCTCGAACCAGGCGTTAGCCAGAATCTTAGCCACTTCGATTTCACTGAACAGCTTCAGTTCTACCGGAAAATTGGCATCGGGGCTTGGTTTGGCCCAGCGACTGAAGCGTGTCACAAGCCCTGTAGCCTCTTTGCCGAGGCCAGTGGGGTTTACGTGCTCGATGAAATCAAGGGTCTTGCCGCCGAAGTCGGTTTCCAGGCGGCCACGGCTGTCGGCTGCCAAGGCGGAAATCAGGTACGACTTGCCGGCCTGAGACAGGCCGAAGAAACCGATCACCATCGGTGTGCCGGCGGCGCGCTGCAGGTCTTTGGCTCGGTTGCGTGCCTGGTGCAGCCGGAGGTTGAGGGCATCGCCCTCGGCCTCTACGCTGGCGGCGTTGCCGCGCACCTGTTGAATCCACTCCAGCGCTTCGTTCGCACCTTTGTGAACGGCACCCCAGGCACCCATCAGCTGCTGTTGCTTTGGCGTTAGATTGCTCATTTTCCTTTGACGTTCCCGCTGTCGAGCCAATAGTCACTGTCACTCAGGCTCATGGTCGGCATGGTATTGAGTGAGAGCTCAAGATCCCTTTCAAAATCGAAATCGGCATCCTGGATATTCGATTGCAGCTCAGCGATGACCAGCTTGTCGCTGATCAGGCCCTGCTCCAGCAGTTGGTCCGAAGGCTCGTCCACGGCCAGACGAATGCGCAGCACCGGCGTTTCACCGCCCTTGCCGATGGCGCTTGAGAAGTTACGACTGCCCCTGGCGGTAAAACGCAGCGTGTAGAGTGGCGATGCGGACCAGCGCTCGGCGGCCAGTTGGCGGTAACCCAGGTGCATGTCGCCGCGCATTTCCAGCCACGGCGTACCGCGTTGTTCACCTTCGCCCACGATTGGCAGTTGAATGCGGCCTTTGTCGGAGGTCAGGTTGTGGTAGAGCACGTCACCGTGTTTGATAGTGCCGGCGTTATCAATCTGGCCGAAGTGCTTGATGGTCGAGTACGGTTTGAGTGCTGCCGTGCGGAAGTAGAAGTTCGGCACACTGTGCTTGGAGCACAGCAGGCAGATCATTGCTCCCACCGAGGCGGTACTTTTCGGGTCGTCGATCAGGCCGTTTTTGTGGAACGGGTACCAACCACCAGTACGGTAGTTCTGCAGTGGCAGAATGCGCCCCGGTGGCAGTGGCAAGCGCTGGCGAATGAAGGCTTGAATGCCCGGCAGGCGCGACGGGCGGCCGGTCAGCAACAGTGCGTCACAGGGGTAGTGGAAAATCACTTCGCACAGTTCGGCGAGGATCTTGGTGATGTTGATCTGGCCACCGAGGAACGCCGTATGTACCTGTTCGAGGTCAAAAGCGATAGGGGTTTTCAGCAGGTCCAGGGTGCCGTCACGGCCAACATCACGGCGCACGGCGGCATACACGTACTCCAGCACGCTGTCGTTGACAACAGCATCGCCCAGTACTTCTTGCCATGAGCGCTCAACAACCTCCACTGGGGTTTCGGGGTCGTACTGCTCGTAGGCTTTGAGCAACGCCAGACCCAGCGGCATGAACACCTGCAGGTTGAGCTGCTGACGCAGAATCCGCTCCTGGGCGCTGGCATCGCCGTTGCCGCACAGGCGCGACATCAGGGCATCCGGGGCATATACCCCGGCGTTCTGCAGCGCCTGCTTGAAACTGGGCAGGATGAACTCTTGAATGACGTCCAGGAGGATGTCGTCGCCCGCGATCTTGAATCCGTCGCGGAAGCGCTGGCTGGGCACAATGTGTACGTTACTGCCTGTGCCGCCGTTGCTGCCACGGTCCAGGTGGTAGTCGGTGATCACCAGATCCGTGGTGCCGCCACCAATGTCGATGGTGGCCAGGGTGATCTGCTCGGTTTCACTTTTGTCCGGGCGCGCCAGGGCTGCGAAAAACTCTTCCGGGTGCCCGGCGAAGTTCTCGTTGACCTCGTTGTACAGGTACACCAGTTGCCCGCAGCTGGCCTCGTCCCATTCAACGCGAATGCTCGGCAGCGGTGTGAGCGGCTTGACCGACTTGTCCTTGAACGGGTTGCTCTCGCCCTCATGCCAGCCAAGGCTCTTCCACACCAGGCCGACGGCCTCGTTCATACGGTTGTTGAGGATGCTGCGTTCGGCCTGCGGCATGCCTGGCGGTACGGTGAGGGTGATGCTATTGAGCTGGCGCGGTACCCGCGCATGGCCCTGGCGTGAACGCTGGGCCGGGCTGTTGATCTGCGACAGCGCCTGGGTGACCACCTCGGCCAGCATGAACGTCATCAGGCTGCTGCGGGAATAGCGCGGTGTGAACACCGGCATGTCGTTCTTTGGCGGCAGGTACAGCGCCTGGCCGAGGTCATTGATCAAGTGCGAGAAAGGTGCGGCGGTCGCCAGCGGCTCCTTGTCGGTTTTGACATACGAAGCGTTGAAGCGCCAGCCATGACCATAGGCCTTCTCATCCCACAGGTAACGTTTCGGGCTGGACAGGCCGGTGGAACCTTCGGTGCCGCGACGGCGGCTGGCCAAGCGTCCGGCCTCGCCGCCGACACGGGCAATCGTGGCCCACTGGAAGGCATTGTGACGGCCGCTCTTGACCGAGAAATGGTCCTTGCCGAAATAGGCCTGGGCAAATTCGACGCGGCTCTCAAAGGCCTGGTTGTAGATCTTCTCGGGCTCACTGAGGTCGCGCAGCTCCAGCACATAGTTGTGCTTCATGCCCGAACCCGACTGGCCATGATCTTCGATCAGAATGCCGCAGGTGCGTGAGTTGCCGACGTCCAGCACCAGGTCCACCGGAATCGGGCGCACAACGCCCAAGGCGTCATTGGCGACGACCTTGATCTCGGGGATTTCGACCTTGGGCTTTTCTGTGCTCTGCTCTGCAGGTGTCGGGCGGCGCAGCAGGCTTAGCAGGTTCAGGTAATGCCCGAGGTGGCGGTTGCCCTTGAGGTCTTTGTCCAGGCGCTCGCGGGTCCAGTCTGCACGGGCTTCGGCATACAGCTCACTGAGCCACTCGCGGATCCAGCTGTGAGTCAGGAACCAGCCGTACTCGCGGGCGCTGCAGGCGATCTTGAAGGCCACACCAGAGCGCACGTCTTCTTCGTTTGGCGCCAGGTAGGCGGTGCCGCTGACGGACGGCATGATACGGCTGTCAAAGGCCAGCGTGAGACGGTGCGTATTGCCGTCAATATCGGGCTCGGCCAGTTTGATCAGGCGCATCCGCGACCAGTTGTTCGGCCCCTCGTCGAAGCGATAGGGCGGCATGAAGCGCAGAAACGGAATGGGCAGCCAGATGCCGTCAAACAGCTTCAGGCTTTCTTCCATGCTCAGTCGGAAGTGGTTGTCTTCGCTGGAGTCGAACTCTACCGGCACGACTTTGTCGGGCTCCGGTTCGTAGAAATCCTTGTATTCCTTGGACCACAACAGGCGCGTAGGTACCAGACCGTTGTTGAGCTGCACGAATTTGCCGGCTTGCTCGCCATCTGGGCCCAGGCGCAGGGCGAAGTCCATAAACTGAATGCCGGTATCGCTGATCAGCGTGACCGTTTCTTCGAACTGGGTGATTTCAGGCAACATCTTCTGCGCTTCTCGTGTTATTGGCCGGCTTGCTTCATCAGCATCGGGAACGCTTCGGTGCCGTAGCTACCGCTGCAGTCGGCGATGTGCTGGGCGCCTGGTTTGCAGTTCACTTGGGGCAGGTCATAGCTGCTGCCATCGGCACAGGCGGCCTGACCATCGCTATTGATCGACAGATTGCCGCCGTTCATTGCCGCGACCACCGGAGCGCTGCAACGCACGCCGTCAGAGCGGCTGACCGTGGCGTTACCTTTGCCGTCCTGGAAGTCATACTTCAGACGCAGCGGCTTACCGGTGCCGACTTCCTGGATGCCGGCACCGCTCCAGTCGCCGTTGAGGAAGTTGGCCGTACCGTCTGCGGCATCTGCAGGAATACTCAGTAGCGGCGAAGGCTGGGTGCCTTCCGCAAGCGCCGGTAGTTGTGTCGATGGGGCGTTGGCGGGTGCCCCTGCGTTTGCGGGCGGCGTTTGTGCCGCACTGGCAGGTGCCTCGTCCGGCGCTGCTGGTGGCGCAGTGGTGGGCTCCGGCGCGGTGTTGGCGGCGGAGCCTGTACCGGCACCTTCATTGGCTGGTGCAGCTACGCTGCCTGGCGCGGTATTTGGCATGCCCACTGTGCTGCCAGAAACGTTCAGCCCGTTACCCGCTGAGACTGCGCCGCCGGGCAGGGTGACGCCGGGTTGCCCATTCAAGGAGGGCACATTCATAGACGGTACTTCAACCTGCGGCATACCTGGCAAGCCTGGCAGCGCAGCGTTGGGCAGGCAGCCACGCAGGCCAAACAGCAGTAACAGCAGGAGCAACAGCAACAACGGCAGTAACCACCACCAGCGGCGCCACCAGGATGGCTTGGTTGCCTGGCTGAGCAATGGTGCTGCGGCGGGTGCCGCCAGCGGTGCGACCGGTGCTGGTGGTGCCGGCTCGGCAACTTTGGCTGTGCTTGGGTAGAGGCAATGCAGTGGCTGGCGGCTGCGCTCGGCACCCGCGTGGACGAAGCCCCAGAACGTCAGGACTGGCCGACCATCAACCAGGTACACGAAATTCTCGTCGGGAAATGGCACCACGCAGGTCAGCAGCTTGCCGAACACCGTCCGATCACCCTGAGCGCCTGGCTTGCTGCCGGGAAGCGGCTGACCGTCGGCATCAAGGCCCAGCAGGTCATTGCTGAGCTCATCGATCTTGCGTTGCAGCACTTCCAGTTGAGCACGGGCGGGTGCCCGTTCTTCTTCGGTTGCGCTGCTCCAGGGGATTACATCACCCGGCCGATCGCTGTACCAATCGATGGTACTGCCGCGCTCGTCGGTTTGCGGAATGGCGAGGTGCTCGACCAGTTCAGGTTGGTCGGGGTTCTTGCGGCGGATAGCCTCGCGCAATTGCAGCGCTGCCCGGTACACCGGTTGGCCTGTTTCTCCTAGTGCGGTGAAATCTTCACTTTTGCCGCTACGTAGCAGTACTCCGCGCATCATCCCTACCTTGATCACTCATCCATAAGTATTTGAGTGCCCCATTGATGGCACTCAAAAAGTGCAGCCACACTAACGGCAAACTCGACACGCCGTCAATTCAAATGGGTGGCAAAGTGCTATTGGCTTGTCTAATGGGTGATTTCACGCTGGAGGGCACGTTTTTCGCGGCCTGGCGCATCCCAGCAGTGTGCTAGCGTGATCGTGTGGCGTGGATCGCCGCGGTCCATAAGTGCCTGTAGACTGCCCGGCATACCCTCTGGTTGACGGTTACGGTTTTCCGATTGTCAGGTCGTCTGTAGATGGCCTTTTCATTGATGCAGCATTAAAAAGGGATAGACGATGAGTCTCTGGGATGAGCTGAAGCAAAAAGCTGTCAACGCCAACCCTGAATTGGCCGCCAAGGCTGCTCAGGCACTGAACAAAGCCAAGGACCTCGCCGTTGAAGCAGGGCAGAAGGCCGCGCCGGTGCTGAAAGAAGCCGGTGAAAAGGCTGCGGCCTATGCTCAGGAAAAAACACCGGTGCTGAAGGCTCAAGCACTCAAGGCCATTGATGATGCCAAGGTTCGGCGCGCCGAACTTCAGGAGCAGGCCAAGCACGACAAAGCCGCCCGCGATGAAATGATCCGGACCATGTACGACATCAGCCTGTCACCCGAAGATGTGAACTTCATCGACGAACCGTTCAACCACTATGGGCGCCAGTTCTACTTCTTCGTCGTGACCGGGCAGGTACTGGACACCCAGAAGCGTAACCAGGTGCACTTGGCCGCTGGCCACTCGCATCACTCCAGCGGTGGTTATCTCATTAATGGCTACGGCTCGACCGGGAGTAGCTCGTCATCGTCCTACGTCAGCAGCCGCAACGTACAAGAGCACGAGTTCTGGGTGAAGTTGCGCGATGGAAAAGAGGCCTGCTTCCAGTTCGCTGACAAGGCCGTGCGGATACGCGAAGGCCAGGACATTACCATGCTGTTTGTTCGAGCGGCGCAGAGCCAGACCGGGGAAATGGTTGCGCTCTACAACCACAGCTCCGCTGAAAATTTCATCATTGCTGCCCCGGCGGAGATCAATCAGATGTTCAACATCTATACGGTTGAGCCCGGTTTCTTCAACAAGAGCGAAGTACTGAGCACGCGTAATCGGCTGCTGATGGAGCTAGAGCGGCGCCTGCAGCAACTGTGCACTTATTCGGCCATACATGGCAAAGCGGCAATTCAGGCCCAGGCGATTGAAGGCGAGCACGAAGCCTGAGTATTGCCCTGCATGAGGTTGCCTGTTTATACAGCGCCTGCACCACTGGCAAGTCGGGTTTCCACTGGTACCCCCAGCATGCGTTTCATCCGCCACTCGAATGCCAGGGTCAGGCAGATTGCGGCGCATGCCAACCCCAATGCCAGGCCCCACCAGACACCGACGGCTCCGCCGTCGAGCGGGAAAGCGAAAACCCAGGCGGCAGGTGCACCAATCAGCCAATAGCAGACAAAGCCAATCAGGAAGGTGGTCTTGGCGTCCTTCAGGCCGCGGATTGAGCCCATGGCAATGGTCTGGGTGCCATCGAACAGCTCGAACCAGGCGGCAACCATCAGCAGGCTGACCGCCAATTGAATGACTTCAGCGAACGCCGGATCACCCTGGTCGAGGAACAGCCCGACCAAGGCTTCTGGCAGCAGCCAGAACAACACCGCAAACGCCAGCATCAGCGAGGCGCCAAACCCGATCCCGACTCGCCCGGCAAGCCGCGCAGCACGCAGGTTATCGGCACCAAAATGCAGGCCGACCCGCATGGTCACGGCATAGGACAGCCCTGCCGGGATCATGAACGCTGTTGAAACGATCTGCAGGGCAATCTGGTGTGCTGCCAGCTCGGTACTGCCCATGGTGCCCATGCACAGCGCCGCAAAGGCGAACAGCCCGACTTCTACCGTGTAGGTGCCGCCAATCGGCAGGCCAAGCCGCCACAACTCGCTCAAGGCAGGCCAGGATGGTCGGCTCAAGCGGTGGCGGATGGCATAGGCGTCATAGGCCGGGTGCCAATGAATATGCAGGGCCAGCGCCACCGCCATGCCGGTGGCGACGATGGCCGTGACCAGCCCGATCCCTACCAGCCCGAGTTTTGGCAGGCCGAACAGGCCTTCGATCAGCGCATAGTTGAGCAGGAAGTTGAGCACGGTGCCGACCAGGCTGATGACCATCACCGGCGCTGAACGCCCCAACGCACTGGTGAAACCCCGCAAGGCCATAAAGGTCAGGTAGCCGGGCAGGGCGAAGGGCAACAACAGCAGGAACTGGCTGGCGGCCTCGACGTTGTCGGGTGTCTGGCCAAGCAGCAACAGCACCGGCGACAGGTTCCACAGCACCAATGCGGCAACCAGTGCCATCACCCAACCCAGCCACAAGCCCGCCTGGGTCAGACGCGTGGCACCTTCGGTATCGCCAGCACCCTTGCGAATGGCAACTAACGTGCCGACAGCGGCAATCACCCCCAGGCAGAAAATCGACACGAAGGAATAGCTCGCGGCACCCAGCCCACCCCCGGCCAAGGCCTGCGGGCTGATCCTGGCCATCATCAGGGTGTCGGTCAGCAGCATCAGCATGTGTGCCAACTGAGAGGCGATCAGCGGCCCGGCCAGGCGCAGCAACGCCTTGAGTTCTTTAGATGGCACGGCTTGCATGATGATCGTCCTGTTCTCGGGCAAGGTAAGGTGAAGCCGTTGATTCTCGGGCTTTGGACGATGCTGCACAAAAGGATAATAACGATCATTGGCATGATTAAAACTCATGCGAGTAAGATCGCTCATCACGTATCGGGGTGTTGTCGGGAGCAGGGTCATGTCACGTCGTTTACCGCCGCTGTATGCACTACGGGCATTCGAGGCAGCCGCCCGGCATAGCTCGTTCACCCGGGCGGCACAGGAACTCTCTATCACCCAGAGTGCCGTCAGCCGGCACATTCGTACGCTGGAGGATCACTTCGCTTGTCGACTGTTTTTACGTAATGGCCGAACGTTGCAGCTGAGTGAAGCCGCCCGCTTGTTGTTGCCCGGCGTGCGTGAGGGTTTCGCTGCACTGGAGCGGGCTTGCAACACGCTGCGCAGTGAAGACGACATCCTGCGCATGAAAGCGCCATCAACCCTCACCATGCGTTGGCTACTGGCCCGTCTGAGCCGCTTCCGCCATTTACAGCCCGGCAACGAGGTGCAACTGACCAGCGCCTGGATGGATGTCGATCATGTGGATTTCAATCAGGAGCCGTTCGATTGTGCGGTGCTGTTGAGTGATGGTCATTTTCCCCCGGACTGGGAGGTCAACCGTCTGTTCTCCGAGCTGCTGGTACCGGTCGGTTCGCCAGAGCTGCTCAATGACGGCCCTTGGGACGCTGAACGGCTGGCCTCGGTCGAGCTGTTGCACCCGACCCCGGACAAACGCGACTGGCGCAGTTGGCTGGCCTGCATGCACCTCACCGAGCAGATCTCGCTCAAGGGCGGTCAGGTGTTCGACACGCTGGAGTTGGGCATGATCGCTGCGGCGCGTGGTTATGGCGTATCGATGGGCGACCTGCTGATGGTGGCCGAGGATGTGGCCCAAGGGCGTTTGAGCCTGCCCTGGCCGACGGCGGTGGCCAGTGGTCTGGATTACTACCTGGTATGGCCGAAGACCCGTCCCGGTAGCGAGCGGCTGCGGCGGCTCAGCGACTTTCTGCAACATGAAGCCCAGGTCATGAACCTGCCGGATGTGCAGGTACTGAATGCGCTTGAGGCCACGCATCCAGGCTGACCCGCATCGCTGGCAAGCCTGCCCCCACGAAGGGTGCACGTAGGCGATCTTCGTGGGGGTAGGCAAAGCCGCTCAGCGGTTTACAACGAGGCCAGGTTCAACGCCTCGGCGCAGGCTTGCAGCGAGCGACGCTCACTCTGCGCGTACAGCGCCAATTCATCCTGGACCGACTTGCCCAGTGCCTGCTCGAACGCCTCGCGGTTGGCGTTGCTGCCGTACTGGCTATGGCTGTCATCACCCAGGTTGGACTGGAAGATGCCTGCGGCACTGACCGGCAGGAAGTCCTCGTAGACCAGCGCTTCAAAGTGAATGTGCCCAGCGTCGATCAACGCGTCCAGCGAGGTCGGTCGTTGCGCGGCATCACGTGCGGCCATGCCCTTTTCAGTCGGGAAGTAGCGGAAGTAGGCCAGGCCTTGTTGACGCATTTGCCCTAGGTCGTCCGGGAAGGCCTGGAACTGCTCAGCCAACAGGCTCATGTAGCGCTCAGCGTTCGCTTCTGCGGGGACACCACCCAGGCTTTCGCGTGTGGCATCGAGCAGGCGGTCATACAGTGCGCGCCCTTTGGGCGTCAGTGCGGCGCCGCGTTGTTCAATCTCACCGAAGCGGGCGGTATGGCTGCCTCCTGCCGTGGCGTCCTGGTCACTGAAGGCAACCTGCTCCTGAAGTGCCTTGAAGCTGGTCTGGCGCAGCAGGATCGGGCAACGCCGGCGTGGTGGGCCTTCGATGACTGCCTTGGGTGGAATGCCCTTGGCCGGCATGCCGACCTGAATGGCGTCGATGTCCAGTGTGCGCGGCGTCAGGTGGTTGATGTGCGGGCCTTTGAAGGCCACCACATCAGCGATCAAACGGTGTTGATCATGCAACTGACGGTACTGCTCGGCGGTGACCGTGGCGGTGTTGTGCCAACGGAAGGTATGCAGCGCCTGCTCGACGAACTCACGGGCATCGACGTCGTTCAGGCCGCCATCACGCTCGAACTGCTCGATCAGGCTCAGCGCCCGCGGGGTGAAGATCTGCCGTTTGGCGAGGATGCCACGGGCCAGTTCGCGCAACTGCGGGTTGTCGATCAGTTCCAGGCGCAGCAGCGAGGTAAAGACGCGGAACGGGCTGATATGCAGCGACTGTTCGTGGACGGCCCGAAAGGCTGTGGAATGCACCGGCACACCGGCAGGGCTGAGGTCGTAGTAGCCCACCGGCTGCATGCCCATGACTGCGAACAGGCGACCAATGGTAGCCAGCTCTTCAGCCGTGCCCACGCGGATGGCGCCGTGGCGCTCCTGGTCGAGGCGTTCGATTTCGCCGGTCCAGCGCAGGGCTTCGGCGATGTCGGGATGCTGTTGCATCACCTGGTGATTGGTCTCGCTCACCAACTCCAGCAGTGTGCCGTACAGCGGCACCTCCTGTTTGTACATCTGCGACATGGCGGCCGAGAACTGTGCGCGAATACTATCCGGGCTGACGAAATCTTGAGCGGTCATCGAAAGCTTCCTGGTGAAAAGTGCAGGCTTACATGAAAGCGAGGAATGCTGTTCCGACACAAGCGAAAAAAAGTCGAGCCATCATTCCTGAAATTCAGAAAGCGTCGGCGCTCACACGTGTTCGCGAATCCACTCCACCAGGCTGCGTACCTTGGGCACTTCTGCAGCATGTTCGGAGAACGCCAGGAAATACGCGCCGTTGCTTTTCATCGCGTGCTGCCAAGGAACGACCAGCTTGCCTTCGGCCAGCTCTTGAGCCACCAGATAGCGTGGCACCAACGCCACGCCACAACCGGCCTGGGCGGCACTCAGGCACATGTAGAACGTGTCAAAGCGCGGCCCGTGATAGCTGTTCGCCGAATGCAGGTCCTGTTCAAGGAACCACTCGTGCCAGGCTTCGGGGCGCGAAGTGGCTTGCAGCAGCACCAGGTCGGCCACTTCACTGGCATCGTTCAGGGTGCGCCCTTGCAACAGCTCCGGCGAGCAGACCGGCACCATCTCTTCGCCGAACAGTTCGATGCAGGTTGCGCCGGGCCATGTGCCCTGGCCAAAGAAAAACACCACATCGGCATTACCCTGGAGCAGGGCGAAGGGCTCCATCTCGTTGCGGATATCCAGGTGAATGTTCGGGTGGCGTTTGCCGAAGCCCTTCAGGTTCGGGATCAGCCAGCGCACGCCGAAACTTGGCTGGGTGGCGACCTTGAGCACCTCGGTCTGTTCGCCATAGGAGAGGATGTAGCGGCTCGACATGTCGACCTGGGTGAGGATCTTGTTCACTTCGGCCAGGTACAGCGCGCCGGCCGGCGTCAATTGCAGACGTCGCCGTATACGCAGGAACAGGTGATGGCGCAGCATGTCCTCCAACTGCGCCACCTGTTTGCTGACGGCGCTTTGGGTCAGGTGCAGCTCTTCGGCCGCGCGGGTAAAGCTCAAATGACGGGCGGCAGCTTCGAAGCATTGCAGGGCGGCCATCGAGGGCACGAGGCGTTTGGACATGGTGTTCTCGTTAATCATTACCTGGCGGAATGATGTGCTGAGTAAAGGTCGTTTGTTGTGCCAGAGTAATCGGATTAATACTGACCTCCGTCATTGAAATCAACTACTCATCGTATGCAGGAGAACAAAAATGGTTGATGGACTGCTTGATCGCCTGGGTGTACCGGCCAGTGCCTACACCAACGGCAACCATCCCATTCACACCCCCATCGATGGCAGCGTCATTGCCTCGGTCCACCTGGAGAGCAAAGCCCAGGTCGTGGGCAAGATCGACCAGGCTGAAAAAGCCTTCCAGGCCTGGCGCAATGTCCCAGCGCCACGCCGTGGCGAGTTGATTCGTCTGTTCGGCGAAGTGCTGCGTGAGCACAAGGCGCAGCTCGGCGAACTGGTGTCTGTCGAAGCGGGCAAGATCACCCAGGAAGGTCTGGGTGAAGTACAGGAAATGATCGACATCTGCGACTTCGCTGTTGGCCTGTCGCGTCAGCTGTACGGTTTGACCATCGCATCCGAACGCCCAGGCCACCACATGCGTGAAACCTGGCACCCGCTGGGTGTGGTCGGCGTGATCAGCGCGTTCAACTTCCCGGTTGCAGTCTGGGCGTGGAACACCGCGCTGGCCCTGGTCTGCGGTAACGCCGTAGTCTGGAAACCGTCGGAGAAGACGCCGCTGACGGCCCTGGCTTGCCAGGCCCTGTTCGAGAAAGCCCTGAAAGCCTTCGGCGATGCACCGGAAGGCCTCAGCCAGTTGATCGTCGGTGACCGTGAAGCGGGCCAGGTACTGGTCGACGACCCACGCGTACCCTTGGTCAGCGCTACCGGCAGCACCCGCATGGGCCGCGAAGTCGGCCCACGTGTGGCCGCACGCTTCGGTCGCAGCATCCTCGAACTGGGCGGCAACAACGCCATGATCCTGGCACCAAGCGCCGACCTGGACCTGGCTGTGCGCGGCATCCTGTTCAGTGCCGTTGGTACTGCTGGCCAGCGTTGCACCACCCTGCGCCGCCTGATTGTGCACCGCTCGATCAAGGACGAGGTGGTCGCACGCGTCAAAGCTGCCTACGGCAAGGTACGTATCGGTGACCCACGCAAGGACAACCTGGTCGGCCCACTGATCGACAAGCAATCCTTCCAGGCCATGCAGGACGCCCTGGCCCGTGCCCGCGACGAAGGCGGCACGGTATTTGGCGGCGAGCGCCAACTGCAGCAGGACTACCCGAACGCCTACTACGTGGCCCCGGCAATTGTCGAAATGCCAGCCCAGAGTGAAGTCGTGCGTCACGAAACGTTTGCGCCGATTCTGTACGTGCTGGCCTACGACGAGTTCGAAGAAGCCCTGCGCCTGAACAACGAAGTGCCACAAGGCCTGTCCTCGTGCATCTTCACCACCGACCTGCGTGAAGCCGAGCGCTTCCAGAGTGCAGCCGGCAGTGACTGCGGCATCGCCAACGTCAACATCGGCACCAGCGGTGCAGAGATCGGTGGCGCTTTCGGTGGCGAAAAGGAAACGGGCGGTGGCCGTGAGTCGGGCTCCGATTCCTGGAAGGCCTACATGCGTCGTCAGACCAACACCGTGAACTACTCGCGTGAGCTTCCGCTGGCGCAGGGTATTGTGTTCGACTGATAGCCACTCAGGCCCCCATCGCCGGTAACGCCAGCCTCTAATGGGCGCAGGCCTTGCCGGCGATGGGGTTTCCACCGACTAAAAAGATCAATAAAGCGGAGCCGACCATGACCGACCTGCGTCAAGAGTGTCTATGGGAGTTCGTTACACCGGCGGCGGCCCCGTCTGCCGAGTTGAGCGCGGACATCAAGGCCGATGTGTGCATCATCGGCGGCGGTATTACAGGTTTGTCCGCTGCGATCCATTTGCTTGAACAAGGCAAGCGCGTGGTGCTGCTGGAGGCCTGGAAGATCGGCCACGGCGGCTCGGGACGCAACGTTGGCCTGGTCAACGCAGGCACCTGGATTCGTCCGGATGACGTTGAAGCGACCCTTGGCCTGCAACAAGGCAGCCGCCTGAACAAGGTACTTGGCGAAGCACCGGCCGAGGTGTTTGCCACCATCAAGCGTCTGGGCATCGATTGCCAGGCCCGTAACGAAGGCACGCTGCACATGGCGCACAATGCCAACGGTGTGGCCGATCTCGAGGCACGGCATGCCCAATGGAGCCGCCGTGGTGCCGACGTCGAGCTGCTCACCGGGGCTCGTTGCCAGGAGTACTGCGGTACCGACAAGATTTCCGCCGCGCTGCTCGACCGCCGCGCCGGCACCATCAACCCGATGGGTTACACCCGTGGCCTGGCTGCTGCCGTGGCGCGCCTGGGCGGGCAGATTCATCAGCAGTCCGCAGTTCAGGGGCTGGAGCGCGAAGGCAGCGCCTGGCGGGTCAAGACCGCCAAGGGTTCGGTCTGCGCCGACAAGGTCATCATCTCCACCGGCGCCTACACCGAAGGTGACTGGACCGACCTGCAGCGCAACTTCTTCCGTGGTTACTACTATCAGGTAGCCTCGGTACCGCTGACCGGTGCTGCAGCGGACAACGTGCTCAAGCATGGTCAGGGGTCCTGGGATACCCGCACTGTGCTCAGCAGCATTCGTCGTGACGATCAGGGCCGTCTGCTACTGGGCAGCCTGGGGCGGGTCGACAACAAACCGACCTGGTTCATCCGCAGTTGGGCCGACCGCATCCAGAGCCATTACTTCCCGCAACTGGGCAAGGTTGAATGGGAAATGCACTGGACCGGTTGCATCGACTTCACCCCCGACCACCTGATGCGGCTGTTCGAGCCGGCACCGGGCATTGTGGCGGTAACCGGCTACAACGGGCGTGGCAACACCACCGGCACAGTGATTGGCAAGGCGTTCGCCGAGTACCTGCTCAAGGACAACCCGGACGAGCTGCCGATTCCATTCTCGCCGATGAAACCGGTGACGGGCGCTTCGCTGCGTACCGGCTTCTACGAGACCGGTTTCTCGCTGTACCACGCCGGCCAGTGCCTGCGAGTCGTGCTTTAGTGCGGCTTTAGCCAGCTCAGGAAGCCGCCTTTCTTGACCGCAGCCGGTCGCTGTAACAACAGCGACTGGCTGGCTTGCTGACGATGGCGCTGCAACTTGCTCAGCGCGCTTTTCACCTCTTCGCGTTGTTCCAGGCAACTGCGTACGGCGGTTTTCTCGATCCGGTAAAGCAGGCAGTTGGTCAGGCTGCGGAACTCCGCATTGGAGTCGTTACCGTCCAGCAGACCCTCGGCACCGAGAATTTCCCCCGGCCCCATCCGTCCTGCTTCGACACTGCGCTCCCCGTCGCGAATTGACGCCGAGACCACCCCCGTACCGATCACCAGCAGGTAATCAGAGGCCTCATTGAGCCCCAGAATCACCTGATCGGCCAGGTACTCAACCGGCATCATGCGTTGGCTCAGGCTGTCCTTTTCCTCATCACTCAGCGAGCGAAAAATACGCACATCTTCCAGCAAACTGCGCTGACGGCTCCAGGGCTTGGGCACGGTGTCCGGGTTCCAGTTGACCCCGGCGGCTTCCAGGTGGCGGTGGGCGAGGTCGAACAGGTAATTGCGCACGTCGGTTTTCTTGTCCATGGCCGCGACGAAACCACTGGCCTCGTACTCCACCGACTCCAGGCTGACGCTCTTCACCGTGGCCTTGGCTTTGGGCATGGCGAGCAGGGCGCTGGTGCCCTGCAGGGCCTTTTCCAAGGCATCGAGGACGCGTCGCGGGCGAATCTGCGAGGGCACCACGACACTGATCGATACCCCATGAACATCGTTCGGGCGGCTGAAGTTCAACAGCTTGGCCTTGGCCGCCACCGAGTTCGGAATCACCGCCATACTGCCGTTGGCCGTGAGCAAACGGGTTGCGCGCCAGTCGATATCCAGCACCTTGCCTTCGGTGCCGTCGATCGAGATCCAGTCATCGATTTGATAGGGCCGTGTGGTGTTCAGCACAATGCCGGAGAACACATCGCTCAGGGTGCTCTGCAAGGCCAGGCCGACGATGATCGCCATGGCGCCCGAGGTGGCCAGCAGGCCCTTGACCGGCAACTGCATGACGTAGGCCGCCGCCGCAACGATAGCGATCAGGAAAATGACCGCCCCCAGCACATCCTGCAACAGCCGGCCGGTATGCCCGCTGCGAGCAATCAACATCAACCCGAGCACCACCGTCAACGTACGCGCGGCGAACAGCCACCAGACGATCTCCAGCACGGTTGCCAGTAAATTGCGCGGTACATCCTCAACCCAAGGGGCTGGTTGCAGTGGGCTCATCCCTGCACTGATCAACACCCAGCTGAACAACAGAAAGGCCAGCAAACGTGCCGCCGTACGCGCATTGCGCCGCTCCGCCGGAATCGCGCGCCAAAGCAGCAGATCGATCAGCAGCAGGGTCGTGCCGATCAGCAAGGGCCAGTTGTGGATAAGTTCAAACATGCGTGTCTCGGCTCGGTGAGCTGCTGAAAGTAAAGAGCAGAATCCGGGGAAATCCAGAGCGATCTGGGGGAAGCCATCTTGCTTGCGAGGGTATCAGTGAAGTGGGCGGTGGTGCGTGGTGGCTGTACGCTGGCCTTTATCGGTGCTTCTATCACCGTGTTATGGCGGCTGTACGTGGGGCACCTTCGGGTGCGCCGGTTCCTATGCCCGGTCTGCGAACCCGCGTACAGCTGCCACCCATTTCGTTTCGCAGCGAACGTGGCCGCTCCCTCCGCATAGGAGTTTTCCCATGAAGAAGCCTGTTCCTGATCCCCCTGCATTTGACCTCGCCAACACCGTCACCGTCGCCAAGCCTTTCGGGCGATGGACGTGAACATCAAACAAATGTTCTCAGTGCGTGAAGGCATCTGCAGCGAAGACGCATTGATGCATGCCAGTGTGCTGCTCAGCTTTGTCGAGGCCACCGCCAGCGACGCCGCCGACCACTTGAGTTTGAACGATAAGGCGTTGGTGTTGAGCATTGCCCAACACGCGGAAATGGCGCGGGCGCTGGTGAATGCAGTGTTGGAGGGGCGGGCTCGGTAGGGGGGTAGTACGGTCGCTGGCAAGGCTGGCTCTCCACGATCTATGAGGTGAGCAGGCTTGCCTGCGAGGAAGTCCGTGAGGTGTCAGGTGCTCCAGGTTTTGAAACTGCGGCAGGGTATTTTAGAACGTCCAGTTTCACGCACACGTACATCGGAATGTGACGCTACCAATTTTGGCAATTTCTTTGATTACTCTGAATGCGGATTTGTTTGGCACCGCTATGCCGCTATGCCGATATGCCGCTCTGAGGCTTAGGGTAAAGGTATGGTGCTGTTTGGTCATCAGGTACCTCTCTTTGGTAAGCACTCTCGCCTAGAGGGGTGTACAGAGTCATTGGACCACTACATCGTACAGATCCAGTCTTCCGACGATGATGCCCGCAGAAATTGGCGGGCTCTGGTTGGAGTACATGACTTATCCGGTTAGTCTTGCTCTCACTACAGTGACGAAACTCAACTGGGACCGCTCGGGTGATAAAACCGCTATTGCTGTTACGCCGTCGTTTTGCCTCGATCCGCTGGCGTACACGAGTGACCCTCTGGGCAGCCGCAACGGTCGCCGGCCTTCTTGTGGTGATGTTCGCCCGACTGGCCGACCTAGCGTTGACGCAATTCGCCCAACAGACTGCTGAGCGGCCGTGGTTGCCTTTCGTTTACACGCCTCTGATCGGTATGCTGGTGGTGTGGATGACCACTCGTTTTTTTCTGGGCTCACAGGGTAGTGGAATCCCTCAAGTCATTGCCGCCACGCGCTTGGCTCACCAAGGGAAGCCCGTCGAAAAACTGGTATCGCTGCGAATAGCCTTCGCAAAGATAGGCCTTGGCACCCTAGCGCTGACCGGAGGATTTTCTGCTGGGCGCGAAGGCCCTTCGGTTCAAGTCGCCGCCTCGATCATGCATTTCTTTCACCGCTATTTGCCCAATGCCCGAATCATCCGCAGTGAAGACCTCATCCTCGCCGGTGGCGCTGCGGGCATTGCTGCCGCGTTCAACACACCGCTAGCCGGCGTAGCCTTTGCTGTCGAAGAGTTGGGCCGCAAGTTGGAAACCCGTACCAGTGGAGTTTTGCTCAGTACGATCATATTGTCAGGGATGGTCGCGATAGCTTTGCAGGGTAACTACAACTATTTCGGTCATTTTGATGTTCAAGACATTCATCTCGACATTATTGCCCCGGTGCTGTTCTCCGGTATTGGCTGCGGCCTCCTGGGTGGGTTGTTCAGCCGGATGTTGCTGTGGCCACAACGACATCATCGATTTGTTGTCTGGGAATGGCGACGTATGCACCCCGTCTGGTTCGCTGGTGCTTGCGGATTGATCGTGGCAGTGCTCGGTTGGCTCAGCGCAGGGACGTCATTTGGCAGCGGTTACGGCATCACTTCCCAAGTCATTGTGTCCGAAGTCAGCCTGCCATGGCATGCTCCGATCACACGCTTTCTGGCGACCGTGGTGACTTACTTTTCCGGAATCCCCGGCGGCATTTTTGCCCCGTCTCTGGCGGTAGGCGCTGCGGTTGGGGCAAATGCCGCCGAACTCTTCGGTCTGGCTGCTCAGCCGTTCATCGCCTTGTGCATGGCCGGTTTCTTGGCTGCGGTTACTCAGTCGCCCATCACGTCCGCAATTATTGTGATGGAGATGATCGACAGCCACGGAATGGTGATAAGTCTCATGGCTGTCGCGCTCATCGCCAAAGCGGTCAGTGCCAGGATGGGCCCCGAGTTGTATCAACAGTTGGCCCTTGGGTTTTTGCAGGCCCCGGACAGAGGTGCAACCTCGCGAAAGTCAGGGTGATCCGGCGCATCAGTTGTCGAGCCATTGCGCCAAGCGTCTGTTTGTCCTCCTCTAATGTCAGTGCAAGGTTTGCGTGCTTGATTAGTAGATCTGCGCGCTTGGACCACAAGCCGGATACCCCTCACAAGAAATCAGGTATTTCGAGCGTTTGATTCACTGCCCTCCAAGTACTTAAGCCGTTCCACCTTAAATAACGGCACAACACTGCTGCACTGAACTAGGCTGTTTCTGTATCGAAAAAATACAGAAGGGAGGTCTATGAAAAATGTTGCCGACTTCTCGAACATCGGGGCCATCGTTTCAGTACGTGGCAGCGTAGTCGACGTTCGCTTCGATACCTTGCTTCCTCCAATCCACTCGCTCTTGCGCACAGGGAGTGATTGCGAGGTATTTATTGAAGTTTTTGCCCAGCTCAATGCGCAATGTGTGCGTGGCATTGCCTTGACTCCAACCCAAGGACTCACCCGAGGTATGCAGGTTGTGGACAGTGGCGGACCGCTGTTGGCACCGATTGGCAAAGCAATTCTGTCACGGATGTTCGATGTCTTCGGCAACGCCATCGACCGTCTGCCTGCGCCAGAAGTTCGTTGGCGCAGCGTGCATCATCCGCCACCCACACTGGAGCACCGTACGACCCAATCCGAAGTTTTCGAGACCGGCGTCAAGATCATTGATGTCCTGATGCCGCTGGAGCGCGGCGGTAAGGCCGGTTTGTTTGGTGGTGCCGGAGTGGGCAAGACGGTGTTGCTGACTGAGATGATCCACAACATGGTTGGCCAGCGAGAGGGGGTCAGTATCTTCTGCGGCATTGGCGAGCGATGTCGTGAAGGCGAAGAGCTTTATCGCGACATGAAGGCGGCCGGCGTGCTCGACAACATGGTGATGATATTCGGGCAAATGAACGAGCCACCGGGTGCCCGCTTCCGGGTCGGCCACGCGGCGCTGACCATGGCTGAATATTTCCGTGACGACGAACATCGTGATGTACTGTTGCTGGTCGATAACATCTTCCGCTTCATACAAGCTGGTATGGAGATTTCCGGGCTGATGGGGCAAATGCCGGCCCGCTTGGGCTATCAGCCGACCATGGGCACCGAGCTGGCGCAACTGGAGGATCGTATCGCCAATACAGACACTGGTGCCATCACCTCTATTCAGGCTGTTTATGTACCGGCAGATGATTTTACCGATCCCGCCGCGATGCACACTTTCTCGCACCTTTCGGCGTCCATTGTGCTATCTCGCAAGCGGGCAAGCGAAGGGCTCTACCCTGCAATTGACCCGCTACAGTCAAACTCGAAAATGGCAACGCCTGGCGTCATCGGCACGCGACATTACATATTGGCCCAGGAAATTCGCCGCACGCTTGCGCAATATGCTGATCTGAAGGACATCATCGCCATGCTCGGTCTTGAGCAATTGTCGAGCGAAGACCGCAATGTGGTGGCGCGTGCCCGCCGGCTGGAGCGTTTTCTTACCCAGCCGTTTTTCACCACAGAACAATTCACTGGCATGAAGGGCAAGCTGGTCAGTCTCAAGGACGCTCTTGACGGATGTGAGCGCATCCTGCGAGACGAGTTCAAGGATGTGCCAGAGTCAGCGTTGTACATGATTGGCACGATCGACGAGGCAATGAATAAGAAGGTCGTGGGAGGGGGGAATGCCGTCAAACAGCATGCACCTTAAAATCTTGCTGCCTTTCAAGGTCTTTGCCGAGGAGCGTGATGTGTTGCGTATCGTTGCCGAATCGCGCAGTGGTTCCTTCGGCCTGCTACCTAACCGACTTGACTGTGCCGCTGCCTTGGTGCCGGGCATCCTGATATATGAAACGATGGATGGCGGCGAGGTCTGCCTTGCGGTCGATGAAGGCGTACTGGTTAAAGCTGGCCGTGAGGTCCTGATATCTGTGCGCGATGCTATTGGCAACATGGACCTTGGGGAACTCCACATGGTGATCGAACGGGAGTTCTTGAGTCGGCACGAGGAAGAGAAAAACGCTCGCTCGGCTCTCGTAAAACTGGAAAGCAGCTTCCTTCGTCGTTTTGCGGCCCTGCATCATGAATAATGAAGATAAAAGACCAGCTCCCGGAAAGAAGGATTTCAGCGAGCAAGTCGGCATCAAGGCTGCGCGTAAACTCAAAGCTCAACGCCATGCGACGCGAACGGTTTGGTCGGGGCTGGGCATGATGGGTCTAGTCGGCTGGTCGGTAGCTATTCCAACCCTGCTCGGCGCAGCAATAGGTCTATGGTTGGATGACCGCTATCCAGGCGGACGTTCGTGGACGTTGGCGCTCATGGCCGCCGGTTTGGTGCTGGGTTGTTTTAATGCCTGGCACTGGGTGGCCAAGGAGGAGCAGGAAATACGCAAACAGGAGGCTGACGATGATGAATGACCTGAGTCTTCTGGCGCCATTACTGGCGGGTATGGTTCTCGGTGTCGTGTTCTTTGGTGGCCTGTGGTGGACTGTTCAGCGGGCGATGTCGTCGCATTGGGTGGGGCTGTGGTTTTTTGGCAGTCTGCTGTTGCGTGTGGTGATCGTACTGGTAGGTCTGTATTTATCCTGCGGCGACGCCTGGCAGCGCTGGCTGGCTGCCTTGCTTGGCTTTACCGTGGCGCGTCTGGTCATAACGCGAATCTCCCGTCCGACTGTCGTGAATCTGGAGGGTGATCATGCACCTTAGCCCTGATGACACCATCTTGTGGCAATACGGCTTGTTCAAGATCAACGCCACCATCATCTTCACCTGGGGGCTGATGCTTGTGCTGACGCTGGGTTCCTATCTGGTCACACGTCGCCTATCTAAAGGGCTGGAGCGCAGCCGCTGGCAGAACCTTCTGGAAATTGTTGTGACTGTCATCGTCACGCAGATTGGAGAAGTTGGCCTGGTCCAGCCGCGCAAGTATCTGGGCTTTCTTGGCACCCTGTTCCTTTTCGTGGGAACGGCCAGTCTGTTCACCATCGTTCCGGGCTATGAACCACCGACCGGCTCCTTGTCGACGACTACCGCGCTGGCTATTTGTGTCTTCATTGCCGTGCCGTTGTTCGGTATCGCTGAATGCGGCCTGCGCGAATACCTGAACGCTTACCTGAAGCCGACTGTGATCATGCTGCCTTTCAATATCGTCAGCGAATTGTCGCGCACGTTGGCGCTGGCAGCCCGCCTGTTCGGCAATATGATGAGTGGCACGATGATTCTTGCAATCTTGCTAACCATTACCCCCTTCATTTTCCCTGTCCTCCTGAGCGCATTAGGACTGTTGACCGGCATGGTGCAGGCCTACATTTTCAGCATTCTGGCGGCGGTCTATATCGCTGCCGCGACACGATCACGCAAGTTGCACACGGAAAAACTGAACCAGCCAGAGCATCATGACACCCGGAGGGAGTGACAATGGACAGCACGACAATTATTGCGGTGGCCTCGATCATTACCTCTGGCCTGACCATCGCCATCGGCAGTATCGGTCCGGCGCTCGGAGAGGGTCGCGCGGTAGCCACCGCGCTCAGCTCTCTGGCTCAACAGCCGGACGCATCGGCAACGATTACTCGTACCCTGTTTGTCGGCTTGGCCATGGTCGAGTCGGTGGCAATCTATTGCTTCGTGGTATCGATGATTCTGATTTTCGCCAATCCATTCTGGAGTCACGCCATAACCCAGGTCGCTGGAAAGTAGATCATGCTCATCGACTGGTTCACTGTCGGCGCGCAGATCCTCAACTTCTTGATTTTGGTCTGGTTGCTGAAGCGATTTCTCTATCATCCTATACTCGATGCCATCGACGCCCGCGAGCAGCGCATTGCCAAGGAACTGGCTAGCGCCGACGCTAAAAAAGCTGAAGCTGGACAGGAGCGCGAGGAATTCAAGCGCAAGAATGCTGTTTTCGATAGGGAGCGGGCCGTATTGCTCAGCCAGGCAACAGCTGCGGCGAATACCGAGCGCCAGCGCCTGCTTGATACCGCACGCCAGGAAGCCATTACCCTAAGAGCCAGACAGCAGGAGAGTCTGCGCAGTGAAACCGAGCAATTGCATCAGGAAATCTTCCGTCGTACACGACACGAGGTCTTTGCCATTGCCCGCAAGGCATTGACCGATTTGGCAAGTGCGACACTGGAAGAGCAAATGGTCTCTACTTTTGTCGACCGACTGCTGGGTTTGGACGCCGACGAGAAACAAAAGCTGACCCGCGCATTGCAGGAAAAGGCCCTGCCGATTGTCGTCCGTACCACCTTTGATTTATCGGCAGCGCATCACTCCCGCATCGAGACGGAACTCCAGAAACTGCTTGGGGCTAGCACTCAGGTCTGTTTCGAAACTGCTCCGGAATTGGTCAGCGGCATCGAGCTGTGTACCGACGGGCAAAAGGTAGAGTGGAGCATCGCGCAGTATCTGACGGCGATGGAAAGCTCTATCGGCGAACTACTCAATGTCAAGGCGTCGGCGAATGTCGTCTCTGGAAAGGAGGACGCCGATGTCCGTTGAGCGGCTGGAGAACGTTCTGGAACAGGCCTTTACCCGTATAGGTGAGGCGACAGAGGCGTTTATGCCGCAATTGGAGCCTCGTGAGGTCGGGCGGATTCGCAGTGTTTCCCCTGGTATCGCCAAGGTTTCTGGCCTCCCCGGTGTTGGTTTCGAGGAGGTACTGTTGTTTCCAGGAGATATCAAGGGCATAGCCTTCAATATCGATGAAGATGAAATCGGCGTTGTCCTGCTCGGTAACTATTGGAAACTGCAAGCCGGTGACCCTGTCGAGCGTAGTGGGCATGTCGTCGACGTGCCAGTCGGTGACGCTCTGCTCGGGCGAACGGTCGATCCGACAGGACGCCCCCTAGATGGCTTGGCGCCGCTATTTTCAGGACCCCGTTTGCCCTTGGAACGACCCGCCGCACACATCATGGACCGGGCGCCGGTCACTGTTCCGCTGCAAACTGGCATCAAAGTGATCGATGCGCTGATTCCGGTCGGACGAGGTCAACGCGAGCTGATTCTTGGCGATCGGCAGACCGGTAAGACCACGATTGCGCTTGATACCATTATCAATCAGCGCGACAAGAACGTCGTTTGCGTCTATTGCGCCATTGGGCAGCGCGCCTCCGGCGTTGCCAAGGTCATCGATACGCTACGTGAAAAAGATGCAATGCCTTACACCGTGGTGATTGTTAGCGAGGGCAACAACCCGCCCGGACTGGCCTACATTGCGCCTTACGCAGCGACCAGCATTGCCGAGTACTTTATGGAGCAAGGTCGCGACGTACTGGTGGTATTCGATGACTTGACCCACCATGCGCGAGCTTATCGAGAACTGTCACTGCTGCTGCGTCGTCCACCTGGGCGTGAAGCCTTTCCCGGTGACATTTTCTACATCCATTCGCGCTTGCTAGAGCGGAGCACTCATTTGCGCCCGGAACTCGGCGGTGGTTCGCTCACTGCCCTGCCGATTATTGAAACTGCAGCCCAAGACATTTCCGCTTACATTCCGACCAATTTGATTTCCATTACAGACGGCCAGATATATCTGTCACCCTCGCTCTTTGAGCTCGGAGTGCTTCCAGCAGTTGATGTCAGCAAGTCGGTTTCACGTGTCGGCGGTAAGGCGCAATGCGCCGCCTATCGGGCGGTAGCCGGTGACCTGAAGTTAACCTACGCCCAGTTCGAGGAACTCGAAACCTTCGCGCGCTTTGGTGCCCGCCTTGATGAAGCAACTCGCCAACTTATCGAGCATGGTCGGCGTATTCGCGCCTGCCTCAAGCAGCAGGAGTTTTCGCCACTGCCGGTATCCGTGCAAATCACCGTTTTATTGGCATTGACTGCGGGATTGTTCGACCGTGTGCCGCTGGCCCAGATGGCTGAAGCCGAGCAGGCCGTTTGCACCGCTGCTGGCAATATTCCCGCCGAGCTGACGGCGAGTCTAGAAACAACCGATAAACTGAGTGATGCGGACAGAAAACTGATTACTGAACTGGCCCGGCAGGCAGTGACGCGTTTCCTGCTAGAGCCCGATAACAAGGCTCCGTCATGAGCGACACCGCCGCCAGTTTGCGTCGCAAGATCGCAAGTGCAGAAGATCTCGAGTCAGTAGTGCGCACGATGAAAGCGATGGCGGCTTCAAGTATCAGTCAGTACGAAAGCGCCGTGCGCTCGCTGGAAGACTATGACCGAACCGTGCAGCTCTGCTTGCTCGCATATTTCCGCCAGAGCCAGCCAGACATCGTTGGCCTGCGAACACACGAGAACAAAGGTAAGGTATGCGCGGTGGTTTTTGGCTCTGATCAGGGATTGGTTGGTCAGTTCAATGATCTTCTCGCCGACTTCGTCATTAATACGCTGGGCGCACTGCCGGGCAGGAAAATGGTCTGGACAGTCGGCGAACGAATCCGCTTGTGCCTTGCCGGCAGCCAGTTAGGCGCCGCAACCAGCTTTACACTGCCGAATTCAATAGGCGAGATCACGCCTCTGGTTGGCCAGGTTCTGCTTGAGATTGAACGCCAGCGTGAGCGGGGCGAAATCGGACAGGTTTACTTGTTTCACAACCGCCCCAAGTCAGGTGCACTCTATGAACCGGCCAGCCAGCGCATGTTGCCGTTGGACGATGCGTGGCAACGCGAGTTGGCCAGCAGACGCTGGCCAACCAATAATCTTCCGGAATTGCAGTGTGTTGGCGAACAGACATTGTTCGCCTTTATTCGCGAATATCTATTTGTCTCATTATTTCGTACCAGCGCTGAATCATTGGCCAGCGAAAATGCCAGTCGTCTGGCTGCCATGCAACGTGCCGAAAAAAATATTGGCGAACTGTTGGAGAATCTTGGCGGCGATTTTCATCGGCTGCGCCAGACTACCATCGATGAAGAGTTGTTCGATGTTGTTTCCGGTTTTGCGGCCTATGACCGGTAACCCATTCGACATCATGGCTAAATCAAATATTGGATTCAGTTCACCCAGCATCTCGAGCTAACGCCAGGAGATGAGCTGAAACTGAAAGACCCGGCCGAGCGCTATCTGACGACCGTCTTCACCATTTGGTGCAATGTAGGTTGGGTAGCCGAAGGTTAACTCACTAATTTGGCTTGGTCATTTACATCGTGCTTGTTAGCTCCTTATCATCCGCTTGGGTGCGTTGCTGCATACGGCATAACGCAGGTTAAAGCTCAAACGTTGGTCGGGCCGCCAGCGGAGAGTCAATGTGTCTGATAAAAACTCGGCGTCCTCATCTATTCCCCGTCCCCAGGTTTTGACCACTCGCGCACTGGCCGCAATAGAACGGTTTTCACATATTGAAGCGGTTAGCGGCATCGTCCTGCTACTCGCAGCGATGGTTGCACTCATCTGGGCCAACAGTCCACTTGCTGATTCTTATGAGCAGTTCTGGAACACTCAGCTTACCTTGGGTCTAGGGGGATTCACGGTCTCGTGTTCGCTGCATTTTTTGGTCAATGATGGGCTGATGGCTATTTTTTTTCTCGTGGTCGGAGCCGAGATACGCCAGGAAATCAATGACGGCGCGCTTGCAAATCTTAAGTTGGCGACGCTACCCCTTGGTGCTGCGTTAGGGGGCGTCATGATACCGGCGATTATCTATTTGGCATTCAACCAAGGTACCGAAGCCAGTACAGGGTGGGCTGTACCCACCGCCACCGACATTGCGTTTGCTATCGGGGTTCTTGCACTGTTAGGGAAATCGATTCCAGGTGGTATTCGCGTGCTGCTGTTGGCACTCGCCATCATCGACGACATTGTTGCTATCTTGATCATTGCCGTTTTCTATACCGAGAGCCTGGATTACCTTGGACTAGTGGTTGCGATGAGCGGATTGGCACTGGTGCTGCTTTTTCAGAGAATGGGTATTGGCAAGGCCTACGTGTACATACTGCCTGGCGCCATTGTTTGGATTGGCTTCCTGAAAACCGGAGTACATCCCACACTGGCAGGCGTCATTCTCGGTCTGATGACACCGGTAAACTCAAAGCCCGCAATGGAACGACCATTGGATACAATCGGGCGGACTTTCCATGAGCTAATGGATCGCTTCTCTCACTCATCTAACAGCCCACAGGAGGTCACCAGGCCGCTGAAGCAACTTCAGCAAGCACAGAGGGAAATTTTGCCTCCGGTGCAACGGGTCCAGATAGGGCTGCACCCATGGGTAGCGTTTGGTGTCATGCCACTGTTTGCTTTGGCCAATGCGGGTGTAGGTCTTGAAGGCATAAATCTGGACGATGATTAAAGTGGACCCATCGGTCAAGACAGTTTTTCAGCGAGTTTAAGCTGCGTCGCTTACTGCCACTGCAGCTGGTCGGC